>DAOTXG010000075.1:0-3473 GCA_034435515.1 Anaerolineales bacterium | reverse complement strand
ACCTTGTCCGCGGCGACGACTCGCTCGGCGAAGAGTTTAGGCGTGACGAATTGGGCGTTCTTGCCTTGCAAATCTGCTTCTGTGACCCCACGGGCCTTGCTGCAGCCCCCTCAGACAAAGATTTTGACGTTCTGGGCAATGGCCTGCTGGAGCAGTTCCTTCATGGGGGCCCAGCCCACGCCGTGCACCTGGTCGGCGATGTAGTCCTTCATCAGGTAGGTCGCCTCACCGGCCAGGAAAATCTCGGCCGTGTGCCCGGCCTCCACCGCGCCCAGCGCCGCGACGAAGGGGAGCGTGGCGCGGGTGGGGTCGTCGGAGCCATACGTGCTGACATAGAGAATGGTTGCCATGTTTGACCTCCTCAGGTTTCAATATTATAGAACTCGCGCCGCCCGGACTCGACCAGTGCTTCCATGCGCGCGAACCATTTCGGAAAATCCGGGTGAGCGAAGATTTCTTTCGCCGTCTTCTCCCACTCGGCCAGGCTGGGCACTTCCGTCTCGGTGACGACGGTGAAGAACGGCCCGCTGGCATCGGTCATGATGCGGTAAGCGTAGTCCTGGCGCCATTGCGCGCGCGCCTCTTTGAAGAGCGCGACCAATTCGCTCCCCTTGCCGTACCTGGCTTGAAAGACATCGCGGACGAGAATCATATTGACCTCCTTTCGGGTGAAATGTGAATAGTCGTAATCGCTTCGCCTCAGTCGTTCTGCGCCCCGCTGACGACTAAAGTCGTCACTACGGCCCCATCGTTTTCGATTGGACTGCCGCTAATTCCACTGGCCGGAGCGCCGCATCCGCTTCCTGTCCCAGGCGCGTCACGATGCCGGGCAGGGCCTCGATATCCGCGAGCGAGGTGCGGAAGTTGACAATGCAGGCGCGCAAGACAAACTTCCCGCCGATCACCGCGTTGGACAGGTAAGCCTCGCCGCCGTTTTGTAGGCGGGTGAGCAGCTCCCGGTTGAGTTCATTCAGGTAGTTTTCTACACGCTCTGTGCCCAGGTTGGAACGCAGGTCAGGCGGGACGTGGCGGAAGGTCGTGATACTTAAGGACTGGGTGAAGGCTTGCAGGGCCGGGTGATCCGACACGCGGCGGTGAAGTTCCTGCGCCAGTCGGATGTCGTCGGAGATCATGCGCACGTAGCCCTCGCGCCCCACCTGCTGCAACGCCAGCCAGACCTTGAGCGCGCGGAAGCCGCGCGAGTTCTGCGGCCCGAAGTCCAGGTAATTGATGGCCTCGACGCCGAAGAGGAAATACGGCGGGTGATAAGCGAACGCCTCGCGCAGTTTCGCGGGGTCCCTCACCAACGTGCAGCCGGCCTCCAGCGGCATGTACAGCCACTTGTGCGGATCTATCGCCACCGAGTCGGCCTCGCTCAGCCCCCGCAAGTCCGGCGGGACATCGGCCCTTCGGCTATCGCTCAGAAGCATGGCGGCGAGTCCCCCGTACGCGCCGTCCACGTGGAACCACAGATCGTATTCGCGGCAAGTCGCCGCGATCTCCGGGAGCGGATCAACCGCGCCCGCGCCGACTGAGCCGGCCGCGCCGACGACCATGATGGGGCGGTCGCCTGCCTCAAGATCTTCACGGATTTGCCGGCGCAAGGCGGCAGTGTCCATCCGCAGCTGATCGTCGGTGGGGATCCAGCGGATGCCGTCCGTCCCCAGCCCAAACATGTCCGTCGCCTTTTCGATCCAGGTGTGCGTTTCCTGTGAGCCATAGACGCGCAGGCGGCGCGCCTCGACGCCCATCATGCCCGCCGCGCGCACGTCCCAGCCGGCTTTGGCCTGGCGCGCGGCAAGGAAGCAGACGAAGTTCGCCATGTTGCCGCCGCTGACCAGCAGGCCGCCGCAACTGGTCGGGTAGCCGAGCAATTCGGCGATCCAGCGAATCGTCTGCGCCTCGATTTCGCTTGCCATCGGCGAGAGGAACCACGCGCCGACGTTCGGGTTCACGGCGGCGGCGAGCAGGTCGCCCAGGATGCCGATAGGCGCGGCGGGGGCAGTGATGTAACCGCAGAAACGGGGGTGGCTGTTGAACAGCGAGTGGTCAAACAACAAATCGGCAGCCCGGTCGAGCAGCTGCGCCGGGTCGGCCCCGCGCTCCGGGAGCGAGCGGGTTGCGCCCAGGGCCTCCCGAATGGCTTGTGGTGGTTCACCCGTGGTCACCAGCCGCTCTGAGAGCGAGTCGAGAAAATCGGCGATGCGGTCAATCAACTCGTGGCCGAGCGCGCGGAAATCTTCGGGAGATAAATCAATCCGCGCGAGGCGATGTCCCATCGTCTCTATTCTTTCCATGCCTCGTCTCCAGCCAAGACCGGACAGGTCTGCGAGACCTGTCCGGTCTGGCGCGAAATTGCTTAAGCCGCAACGACGGTGGGGAGGCGTAGACCCTCGAACAAATCGTTCTCGCGCTTGCGCCCGCCGTTGACCAGGCTGAAGGCGCGGTAGAACTCCTGCGTGCCCCACAGGCCCTTGTGGTGTTCCTCCGGCAGGTGCTCCAGCTGGCTGTAGGCGGCCAGCTGCGTCTTGTGGCGCGAGACGGCCTGCCACACCGTCGGCCAGTAAGCGGCGGTGTCAATGAGCGCGGTGATCGCCCAGTCGGGCCACGGGGCCGCCCGCCGCTCCATGCCGTCAATGTGCATCACCAGATCGCCGAAGACGGACTGATAGGCCGCCCATTTCTCTTTCGGCCAGGCCATGTAGTATAGTTTGGACACCCTATGCGGGGCGAGCGGCGAGAAGCCATTGACCCCAGCATAGTTCGGGTCGACGGCGGCGACCACGGCGGCGGTGGTGAATTGGCAGACGGCGATGTGGTCGGGGTGGCCGTAGGCCCCGTTGGGGTCGAAGGTGACGACGACGTGCGGCCTCACGCGCCGCAGGTGGCTGACGATCTTCGCGACAGCCTCGAGCGGGTCGGCCTGGTCCAGGTTGCCATCCACGTAATCCAGGAACCGGACTTCGCGGAGGCCGAGCGCCTGCGCAGCGGCGAGCAGTTCGGCCTCGCGCATCTGGCCCAGGGCTTCAGGGCCGGGGTAGTCTTTTTCGTCGCCAAACCAGCCGTGCTCTCCGCGCGTGGCTGTGACGAGATAGGTTTCGACCCCCTCCGCCGCGTATCTGGCGAGGGCGCCGCCCATGCCCAGCGATTCGTCGTCCGGGTGGGCGAGCACACACATCAATTTCAGTTTGGCAGGATGTTTCTGCGTCATGTTTCCCTCACGGTTTAGCCTCGTGTAACGACCTGATTTCGTTGATTTCGTATTTGTTTAGCCGGACGATGCGCGCTTTGTCGCGCACCAGAGGAGGCACGGCCAGGCGGGCCTCGGCCTCGCTCTCCGCCTCGATGATGGCCCACCCGCTATGCACGCCGGAGTCGCATCCCCACTCAAAATGGTGGAGGAACCCTATGGCGTAAACTTCCTCGATCAGTCTCTGGCAGTTTTCGTCAGTGTGGGGTGTTTCGATCAGATA
>DAOTXG010000074.1:0-5829 GCA_034435515.1 Anaerolineales bacterium | reverse complement strand
ATGCGGCCTGGCGCGGCGCGCGGTTGCCGACCGAGGCCGAATGGGAGAAGGCGGCTCGGGGGATGGATGGCCGCACGTATCCCTGGGGAAATGAATTCATTCCCGAAAATCTGAACACGAGCGAGGGGAAGACCGAGGGCACACATCCGGTCACGGCGCATCCTGGCGGCATCTCGCCCTACGGCGTGTTTGACTTGGCCGGGAACGTCTGGGAGTGGACCACGACATTCTATCGTGAGGGTGAAGAGTGGCGGGTCGTCAAAGGCGGCGCATGGGATTTCAAGGGCAGAGACGATGCGCGTGCTTTCAGCCGCGCGTATTTCCGTCTGGCGGTGCGTAGTGGAGCGATTGGCTTTCGCTGCGCGTTGAGTCTGGCGGCGGTCACTTGAGCGGATTAGTTTAATCTGATTTTCTTGACAATGAAGAGGCGCAGAGTATAATTCACCCCTGCTTGGGAAATATATAACAAATAGGCTCAAATGCGATACAATTTCCGCATGGACGAGGAATTGTACTGGGACAGTTCGTATGCTATTGCGCGGCGGTTGATGATCGTCCATCCCGATGTGGAGTGGGTGAACGTCACCCTGAACATGATTTATAATTGGGTGGTTGCCCTGCCCGAATTCCAAGACGACCCCCGATTAGCCAACGACGAATTGCTGACGGCGATTTTTCAAGACTGGTATGAGGAGACTCACTCACTATGACCACCCCCGCCATGCCCATGTCCGACCTCCCGGTCCCGGAGGAGATGCAAGGCAACCTCTTCATCACCACGCTGGATAAGATTTACAACTGGAGCCGCCGCTCCTCCTGCTGGCCAATGATGTTCGGCCTGGCCTGCTGCGCCATCGAGATGATCTGCACGGCGGCCAGCCGCTACGATCTCAGCCGCTTCGGCATGGAAGTGATGCGCCCCTCGGCGCGGCAGGCCGATCTGATGATCGTCTCCGGCACCGTGACGAAGAAGATGATCCCGCAGATCGTCCGCCTCTATAACCAGATGCCCGAGCCGAAGTACGTCTTGGCTATGGGCGCGTGCGCCAGCGGCGGCGGGCCGTTCAAAGAAGGCTACAATGTCGTCTCCGGCGTGGACAAGTACGTTCCCGTAGACGTCTACGTCCCCGGCTGTCCGCCGACCCCGCAGGCTCTGCTCCACGGCCTGATCACCCTGCAAAAGAAGATTGACAACCAGTCCATCCGCACCGTGCCGTGGTATCAACCCGGCCCCTCCGAACCGATCCCCGTCCCGATCCTCGGCCCCGACATCATTGACCCGCGCCAGGCCCCCTTGCTGCGCCAGCTGGCCGCGCAACCGCCGGCCGAGGTTAAGGCATAGCGAATTTTCACCGCCGAGACCGCAGAGAAACAAATTCTCCGCGCACTCTGCGATCTCTGCGCGCCCTGCGGCGAAAAAGGTATCAGCCAATGACCGTTGCTCCTGCACCTACGACGACCGAAGTCAAGCTGGATCAGGCCTTCCCGGAGGCCGTGAAACCCGACGCGCGCAAGGGGTACAGCGGCTATCTGGTCTCACCCGATAAATTGGTTGAAGTCGCCACTCACCTGCGCGACCAGGCCGGATACGCCTATCTCTCCTCTGCCACCGCCGTGGACTATCTCGAAGAAGGCAAAATGGAGATGGTCTACCATTTCTACCGCATGAGCGGCGGCCCGGTGCTCGTCCTCAAAACGCAGGCCCCGCGCGATAACCCGGTCATCCCCTCGCTGGTCTCGGTGTTCCCCGGATCGGATTTCCAGGAGCGCGAGGCGTGGGACCTGTACGGCATCCAGTTTCCCGGCCACCCTAACCTCAAGCGCATCCTCATGTGGGAAGGTTTCCACGGCCACCCGATGCGCAAAGACTGGAAAGAAGCGTATTACGAGGAAGACCACAAGCCGTTCGATTTGCGCTGGCCGGCCGGACAGGTGTATCGCTCCGAGCAGAAGAACCCGTTCGGGCACAATGTCAGTTATCCGCCGGGTTTTACGATTGAAGGCTGGACCCCGGAGGGGGACAACGCCCTCTATGCAGGGATGGGCGTGGTGGCGGAAGCCGGCGGCAAGATGAAGACCGACCAGATCGTGGTTAACCTCGGCCCGCAGCACCCCTCGACTCACGGCGTGTTCCGCATGGTCGTCACCCTGGACGGCGAGACCATCGTGGATTTGCAGCCGGTGATGGGCTACCTCCACCGCAATCACGAAAAGATCGGTGAGCGTAATACTTACATCATGAATATGCCGTTCACTGACCGGCTGGACTATATCTCCTCGATGTCCAACAACCTGGGCTACGCGCTGGCGGTGGAAAAGCTGATGAACATCAAGCCGCCGGAACGGGCGGAGTACATCCGGGTGATGATGGTGGAGCTCACCCGGATTTGCAACCACCTGTGGGCCATCGGCTTCCTACTCAACGACCTGGGCGCATTTTTCACCCCCGCGCTGTACGCCATCGAGGAGCGCGAGTTGATCCTGGATGTGTTCGAGGCCGTGGCCGGCTCGCGCATGATGTGCAATTACATGCGCTTCGGCGGCGTGGTGCGCGACCTGCCGGCGGGCGTGCTGGAGAAAGTGACCGAGCTGATCGCCGACCGCCTGCCGCGCAAGATTGACGAACTCGACGCTTACCTGACGCACAACGAGATCATCCGCTCGCGCTGCGTGGGCGTGGGAGTGCTCCCGGCGGAGCAGGCCATCGCCTACAGTATGTGCGGGCCGGTGCTGCGCGCCTCGGGCGTGCCGTACGACGTGCGCCGCGCCGAGCCTTACAGCCTCTACGACCGCTTCGACTTCAACGTGGCCTGCCGCTACAACGGCGACGTGTACGACCGCTACCTCATCCGCATTGACGAGATGCGCGAGAGCCTGAAGATCCTCCGACAGGTGCTGCGCGACATGCCGCCTACGGGCGACATCCTGGCCGGCAAGCCGCAGTACCAGGTGCGCGTCCCGGCGGGCGAGGCCTATGGCCGCGTGGAAAACCCGAAAGGCGAACTCGGCTATTACGTCATCTCCATCGGCAAGCCCAACCCATACCGCTATCACATCCGCGCCCCGTCGTTCATCAACCTGACCGCCCTCGGCGAGATGTGCAAGGGCCACAAGGTCGCCGACGTGGTGGTGATTCTGGGCAGCATAGACATTGTGCTGGGTGAGACGGATCGCTGACTCACAAGTTCCTTGAGTTCCCACAAGTTCCCTGGAGACCTGAGCAGGAACTGAGGGAACTCGCATAAGGAGAGACTATGTACGGACTGGGCATTCTGCGCGGTTTAGGTATGGTGTTCAAGCACTTCGTGGAGACCTACACGGACGACATCCGCTGGTGGGGCCGGCGCTATTACAACTCCGAGGCGCTCAAAGTGCGCCAGGGGCCGAAGGGCAGCGGCATCTTCACGGTGCAATATCCGGAAGAAAAGTTGGTAATTCCTGAGGAGTTCCGCTACATCCCGTTCCTGCTCTACGAGGAGAAACCGGACGGGACCAAGGAAGACCGCTGCACCTCCTGCGGCATCTGCGCCAAGGTCTGCCCGCCGCAGTGCATCTGGATCGAGCGCACCAACGACCCCAAGACGGGCCGCCCGGTCCCCGCGCCGCGGGAGTTTTATATTGACATTGACATTTGCATGAACTGCGGCTTCTGCGCCGAATACTGCCCCTTTGACGCGATCAAGATGGACCACGATTTCGAGATCGCCTCGTACGACCGGACGACGAAGCACATCTGGAACAAGGAGAAACTGAGTAAGCCAGTCTCCTACTACGCGCAGATCCGCCCGACGAACTACCAGCGCGAAGAGGCAGCCCGCGCGGCGGAGGCGGCGAAGAAGGCCGCCAAGAAAAGCGCGGCCGCGGAAAAGGCGGCTGCTTGACCAGAGGTGTTGCTCAATGGGAGTTCCTGGAAGTTCCTTCGTCGCCCGGAGAAGAGGGAACTTGGGGAACTGAAGGAACTCCGTTTCATTTCAGGAGGTCTGATGTACCAAAGCGACACGGAAATGCTTTTCCCCTCGCGGGTGACCCCCTCGCTCAAAACGCTGCGCGGCGCGGCCTGGAAGAATCTGGTCGAGCAGGTGGCCCGGCAGGAGGATGGCGAGGAAGACACGCTGGCCTTTGGGTTGATGATGGTGCGCCTCAACGGTTGTGTAACCTGCCAGGCCGACTCCTACAAGGCCATGCGCGGCTGCACCGCCTGCGCCCAGCAGACGGTCTGCCGGTTCAAAGGGTCGGACGAGGCGCTGCTCCAACTGTTCGAGCAAGCCAAGCAGGACGTGGACGAGTATTTGACGAATGGGAGGCGGGTGGAGGCTTAATCTTCCCGCCCCGGTTGAGGCCTTTCGAAATGGGAAGGGCCGCGAAGGGGGGCTGAGAGGAATGGGTAATGGCTAAGAACGAGAGAGAACTGGTTGAACAGGTTATGCGCGCCCTGGGAACGGTTCAGGAGCCGGAGCTCCACCGTGACCTGGTGACGCTCAACATGGTGAAAGACCTCAAGGTTGAGCAGGGCGCGGCAAGTTTCACCATCGTGCTCACGACCCCGGCCTGTCCGTTGCGCAGCGTGATGGAAAAAGACGCGCGCCTGGCGGTGGGCCAGATTCCGGGCATCACCAGCGTCCACATCAAGTGGGACGCGAAAGTCACGCCGAACAGCCGCCTGTCCGGACAGCTGCCCATGCCCGCGCGGAACGTGGTGGCGATCGCTTCGGGCAAAGGCGGCGTGGGGAAGAGCACCGTCGCGGTCAACATGGCGGTCGCGCTGGCGCAGGCGGGCGCGGCAGTGGGCCTGCTCGACGCCGACATCTACGGCCCGAACACGCCGATGATGCTGGGCGTCAATTACAAGCCAGTGGTGGCGAACGAGCGCATCCAGCCGGCCCGCGTCTATGGCATTGAGCTGTTCTCCATGGCCTTTCTGGTCAAGAACGAGCAGCCCATCATCTGGCGCGGGCCGATGCTGGATAAGGCCATCCGCCAGTTTCTCGGCGACGTGGCCTGGGGCGACCTGGATTACCTGATTGTGGACATGCCGCCGGGCACGGGCGATGCGCAGCTCACCGTCTCGCAGGCCTTCGCGCTGTCGGGCGTGGTGATCGTCACCCTGCCGCAGGCGGTTTCGCAGGCCGACGCGCGGCGCGGCCTCGAAGGTTTCCGGCAGATGGAAGTGCCGGTGCTGGGCGTGGTTGAGAATATGAGTTATCTACTGCTGCCGGATGGGCAGAAGATGGACGTGTTCGGGCAGGGCGGGGGCCGCAAGCTGGCTGAGAGCGCGGGCGTCCCGTTCATCGGCGAGATCCCGATGGAGCCGCAAGTTCGCGTGGGCGGCGATAGCGGCGTCCCGATTGTCGTCAGCCACCCCGACTCGGCGGCGGCCCAGGCGCTCGTCGCCGTGGCGCAGGACATCGCCGCGAAGATCAGCGTGCAGAATTTCATGAATCAGAACAACGTGATACCGATCACGGAGAT
Organism: Anaerolineales bacterium; assembly: GCA_034435515.1. Classification (GTDB taxonomy): domain Bacteria; phylum Chloroflexota; class Anaerolineae; order Anaerolineales; family UBA6663; genus DATDRS01. Next base: position 360 of record DAOTXG010000074.1, on the reverse strand, counting down.
CGGATGAGACAAAAGCCCGGCGCTGAGCCGGGTTTTTTATTGGGCTGTGCGCTCACCGGTTTCGGTTGCAGACCTTCGGGGTCTCCAAGACCCCGAAGGTCCGGGAAACCTGGGACGAACTTCTGCTATTCAGCATATAATACTTTTTGCGTCGTCGTAAGGCTTCCGCTTTACCCCCTCGAAAATATATTCTAGGGCGTCTTCGCGCGGGAGCAGCAAGTATGCCTTTATCCAATGTGCGAGAGGCCGTGAGATGGATACCAACCTTAGACCAACGGCGATTGAAGGGGTGGGTGAGCTGCCCTGGGGTACCCACTGCTGCCTGTTTTATGAGACTAAAGACGATTTGCTGGATATTCT
>DAOTXG010000073.1:0-6031 GCA_034435515.1 Anaerolineales bacterium | reverse complement strand
GCGCTTTACGCCCAGTAAATCCGGATAACGCTCGCCACCTACGTTTTACCGCGGCTGCTGGCACGTAGTTAGCCGTGACTTATTCCGGGAGTACTGTCCTTCCTCATCCTCCCGAAAAGCGCTTTACGACCCGAAGGCCTTCATCGCGCACGCGGCGTTGCTGCATCAGGCTTTCGCCCATTGTGCAATATTCCCGACTGCTGCCTCCCGTAGGAGTTTGGCCCGTGTGTCAGTGCCAATGTGGGGGGTCACCCTCTCAGGTCCCCTACCCGTCGTCGCCTTGGTAGGCCATTACCCTACCAACTAGCTGATGGGCCGCAGGCCCCTCCCGAAGCGCCTCCCTTGCGAGAAACTTTAGACCTGGAGCCTCTAACCTCCAGGACCACATGCGGTATTAGCAGTCCTTTCGGACTGTTATTCCACGCTTCGGGGCAGGTCACCTACGTGTTACGCACCCATTCGCCACTCAGAGGCCGTATTGCTACAACCTCTGCGTTCGACTTGCATGTCTTAAGCACGCCGCCAGCGTTCATCCTGAGCCAGGATCAAACTCTCCGTAGAATTGTCTTCTCAGACTGACGTCTGAACGGAGTCGATCGTGTGTACGCCTCTCTCAGCGAGAGGCCCGCTCAAGCTCACTGGTTCTTCCTATCACTTTTCAGTTGTTAAAGTGCTGTCCTTCTAACGCCGCCGTAACTTTTCCAGCGGCCAAGCGGACGGATAGTACCACCCGCCGGGAAGGTTGTCAAGGCCGAACACACGAAAGCCGATGCAAAACGTTCGCATCGGTAGCATCCAGACCTGCAAACTTGTCCTAAGCCGTGGTCTCTGGGGCCAGAGTGTCTCGGTTGTTTAGTCTGTCTCGGAGATTAGGAGACGAGGCTATCTGACTATCTGCGCACATTATAAGCCGTCTCCCCCTATTCTGTCAAGGGCAATTTTATGACATTTCGCTCCGCCCCTCCAGCGCCCGCACCAGCGTCGTCTCGTCCGCGTATTCCAGGTCCCCGCCCACCGGCAGGCCGCGCGCCAGCCGGGTGACCTTCACGCCCAGCGGCGACAGCTGTTTCTGCGCATACATCGCCGTCGCCTCGCCTTCCAGGCTGATGTTCGTCGCCAGGATGATCTCCCGCACTGGCTCGGCCCGCGCCCGCGCCACGAGCTCGCGGAGCTTCAGGTCCTCCGGCCCGATTCCCTCGACAGGCGAGAGCGCCCCATGCAGCACGTGGTAACGGCCCTTGAACCCCCCCGTGCGCTCAATCGCCAGCACGTCGAGCGGCTCCTCGACAACGCAGATTACCCCCGTCTGGCGCGCCGGGTCGGCGCAGATCAGGCACGGGTCGGCCTGCGCATCGGTGATATTGAAGCAGACCGAGCAGAAGCGCGTTTGTTCTTTGAGTTCAGCCAGCGCCTGGGCGAGGTCGTGCGGTTGTTGGCCATCGCCGCGCAAGAGAAAATAGGTCAGCCGCGAGGCCGACTTGGGGCCGATGCCCGGCAGCCGTGAGAATTCGTCAATCAGCCTTTGGACGGCCTTAGGCGTTGCGAGGTTAGCCATCGTCACCCAATATCGGGCAGGTTGAGGCCGTCCGTCAGGCCCTGCAGCCGCTCGGCGGCCAGCGCCTGCGACTGTTCGATGGCGTTGTTGACCGCCGCGACAATCAGGTCTTGCAGCATCTCGATATCGCCCTGGGCTAAGGCCTCCGGCGAAATCTTGAGGTGATGCAGGCGCTGCTGGCCGTCAATCACCACCAGCACCGCGTCGCCGCCGACGGACACGGTCAGCCGCTCTTCCGCCAGTTCCTCTTTAGCCTGCGCCATCTGCTCCCGCATCTGGGTGATCTTCTGCATCAGGCCGGCGCTCAGGCCGGGCGGCGGATGCAAACCTTTACCTTTAGCCATACCTTTTCTCCAATCCGCTCAGCATTAGAGCACGTTTTTTTCCGTTCAATCCGTTCAATCCGTTGACTAATCCCCGGCGCTCAAACCGGAAGCCGCCCTAATCGGCGATCTTGCCGCCCAGGTCACGCAGCGCGGCGGCGACCATGCCATCGGGCGGCGCGTCGCCTGCGTTGCTGGCCGGGCCGCCGGTCAGTTGAAACTTCAGGCTGCACGAAAACCCCAGCACTTCGGACAGGGCCTGCCCCATGACTTGGTTGACGTCGGGGCGGGCGTTGATCTTTTCGAGAAAGACCTTGTTCTGAGTCGCGACGAGGACGAAGCTGCCTTCCAGTCCCTCGACTACGCAATGCTCCAAATCGGCGGCGGTGAGCTTGGTGATTTTGCCGCGCTCCAGCAGCAGTTTGATGAACTGCCCCCACGCCTCCCTCAAGTCATTCAGGCTCATCGCGGCCGGCGCGGCCACCGGCATAGCGTCGGGTTCTGCCGGCGAGGGAGGAGCAGGCGGCGATTTGGATAGAAGGGCCCGAACGGGGCGAGAGGCTGCCGGGGGAGTCTCAGGCCCGCCCCTGACGGCAGGTTGAGCCATCGGAGACAGAGTTGGCGCCTCGGGCGCAGCGACCGGCAAAGGCGTGGTACATTCCACAACTGCCAGTTCCAACGGCAATTGCAGCTGCCAGCCGCCTTTCGCGTCGTTAGCCGCCGCGTTGAACGCCCGCACGGCGCGCAGCAGCCGAGGCAGGTCCCAGCCCTGCGCCTGGCGCGCCATCGTCGCGCGCGTCTCGGCCGGGGCCTCGACCAGCCCGGCGTTGCCCAGGCGCACGAGCATCAGGCCGCGCAAGTAATCCACCATCTGCCGGGCGAGTTGGCGCGGGTCGGTCCCGGAGTCCACGGCGCGGTTGACGAGGTTGAGGCCGGTCGTCGCGTCGTCGGCGGCCAGGGCGTCCACCAACGCCTGCACGATCTGGCCCGCCGCCGTCCCCAGCAGTTCCTGCGCCTGGGCCAGCGTCACTTTCGCTTCTGCAGAGACCAGTTGATCCAGCAGGCTGATGGCGTCGCGCAGCGAGCCGGTGGCCTGGCGCGCCACGACGTCGAGCGCGGCCTCCTCGACGGCCAGGCCTTCTTGCGCGCACAAGGCTTTGAGCCGCGCGACCATTTCCGCCACCGGGATGCGCCGGAACTCGAAGCGCTGGCAGCGCGAGCTGACGGTCGCAGGGATTTTGTAACTCTCGGTCGTGGCGAGGATGAAGACGGCGTGCGCAGGCGGCTCTTCCAGCGTTTTGAGCAAAGCGTTGAATGCGCCGACCGACAACATGTGGCAATTCGCTACCAGAATATCGCGAACAAAATAATTATGGTTGTCCGCGACCTCAATATTATAAACATATTCTGGCGGCTCTACCCACTCGATATCTTTCACAATGCTTACGCCAAGCCCGCCGATCTGCTCGTCGTCTGCCAGAGGGCAGAAACGATCACGGTACGCCGGGAGAAGTTTATAGGACATTTCGGGCGGAACATATGGCGCAGTCAATTCATGCAATCGTTCTGTACCATCAAGTGTAAACCAAATGACCGGCCCTTTGGCTGTTGCTGAAACACCGCCCTCGATACCCCACTTTTCCTCTAACCAATTCAAGACCAACTTTGATTCTTCAACACTAAAACCATACATACTCAACAACGAACGAGTTGTCGGGTAATGCGACACACCACCATCTTTTTTTCGCTTGTATTGATAATCTTGAGTGACCAGAGAGCCATCATCAAGATACCAAAGCGCTAGGCCGAGTGGTGTAATTCGATCCAGATACTGCCAAGAGATTCTCTTGCGCCCCCCTTCATCATAGAGCTCGCGATGCAGTTCTGCTATTTGCGGGCGGCTTAATGTTGAAACCCGAAAAGTCCCTTTGGTCGAAAAAGATTTCGGTGAAAGCTGAAAACGCGGCGTCGATTGAACCAAGTCACCTAGCAGGCCGACTTTATAATCCAAGTAACTCTTCTGATCGACGCCCTGGGTAATCCTTAAGCGCGCCCGCATCTGACTGTCCGTCAGCGCAAGATGCCCATCGCCAATAGCCGCTCCAGCAACCACTTCCCACTGATGCTGGGTGATGCGCTCGTAGTTCGCATACACGAACTGTCCTACTTCTAGCTCGCTTGCGTGGCGCATCCCTTGAGGCGTATAAAACTTGTGGTTCATCGTGCATACCACAACACGATTGTTGTCGAACGTGATGCGGACTGTCGGCAACGCAGGGGTCTTCCGCATCCAACGCACCACCGCCCTGGGTTCGATTCGCCGTGTTACTTCATTGTAGGAAAGGACTTCAACTTGGAGTTTCTCTTCAACGAGTTTACCTATTGGCACTTTTGAGCCGTCGGCCAAAGTCACCAGGTCTTCATATCGGAAGCACTCATCAATTACATAGACCTTATAAATACCCTCGTTCGGCGCGAAGTTGATCTTGTCGCGCAGTTCGCGGATGTTCTCGACGCCGTTGTTCGAAGCGCCGTCAATTTCGATCAGGTCGAGGAAACGCCCCTCGTTGACGGCCAGACAGTGGGCGCAGGTGTTGTCGGGACGCTGGGCGGGGTCGGGATGCAGGCAGTTGAGCGCCTTGGCGACGAGGCGCGCGCTGGTCGTCTTGCCGCAGCCGCGCGGCCCGGCAAACAGGTAGGCGTGCGCGACCCGCTCGCCGCGCAGCGCATTGCGCAGCGTCTGGACGACGTGTTCCTGCCCGACAACTTCTTCCCACAGTTGCGGGCGCCATTTGCGGTATAGAGCTGTAACAGGCATCGCGGGGCGCCTCGGTTAAGCGGAGTGTAGCAGACGGCGGGAGTTTGGTCAACGAGCGAAACGGTGTGCTATAATCTTTTCAACGCTAGAGACTATGAACCTGACAGAGTTTATCATTATCCTGGTCATCGTCCTGCTGGTCTTCGGCGTAGGACGCCTCGGCCAGGTCGGCGGCGAACTGGGCGCGGCGATCCGTGAATTCCGCAAAGGGTTGGGCCGGGGCGAAAAGAAAGAGGCAGAGAAGAAGGACGAGGGGAGTAAAACGTGAAGCGTAAAACGTAACCGCCCCTCTCTGGGGCGGTTTGTCTTTCTTACCCCTCTCCAGTCAGTTTCTTCAATTCCGCTTCCACATCCAGTTTCATCCGCTGAAAGCGCGTGTGCGGCACTTTGAGATTCAGAACCGCGATGCCGCGATTGATCCCGGCGAGACTTTCGCGGAAACGCTCGACCGCCCGTTCCCACTCGCCGGCGATCCACAGGCGCTTGTGTCTGGCCTCGGCGTCGTCGTGGTCGCCGAGCGCGACGAGTTCCGCCGCGCGCCAGTCGCGGTTGCGCGCCAGCGCCGTCCGCGCCTGCGCTAATTTCCCCCGCAGTTCCAGGTCATCCTCCAGCCAGTCGGGGCGGAAGCCCTGCTCCTTGAGCAAGTGATTCGCCGCCTGCCAGGCCGGATCCTCAAACGGATTCTCGTCCAGGTGGAGCGGCTGGCCCTTGCCGCGCAGGTTGTCGAACTTGCCCTCCTCCTGCGCCACACGGATTTTCTCCTCGACAACGCGATCCCATCTCATGGGTCACCTTATCCCGACGTATCTTACCACGCCGCTCGTGTACGCGCAAAATGTGCCCGGTAGAGACCGACGCGATTTTGGAAATCGCGCTGGTCCGCCCCAGAATGAAAAATAGCGGCCTGCTAACCAGTAGTAAAGAAACGGCGGCCCCCCCTCACAAGTCAAGGCGGGCCGCCGGATTTTCCGCTATCCCGGAATGTGATGCTCTGGTACAATCGGGTTGGCATAAAACAGGCAGCCGAGGTTGGAAGCGTTTCCCAAACTGCCAGGTGAATCAACCACGTGGAACTGTCCCGGTGCTCAGTGGATTAACTCGCCATGGAAAGAGAGCCGTCCGAGATTGACCGCGACTTGCTCCGGGCGTGTCAGGCTGGAGATGCGCGTGCCTGGGAACGCCTGCTCGACCAGTACGAACGCCTCGTTTTCTCTATCCCCCTCAATTATGGACTGACCGCGGACGACGCGGCCGACATCACCCAATTAACCTTCACCATTCTCCTGCAAAGTCTGGATACCCTACCCGAGGATATCCGCCTGGCTCCCTGGCTGG
>DAOTXG010000072.1:0-3098 GCA_034435515.1 Anaerolineales bacterium | reverse complement strand
AACGGCCAATCCGTCGCTACAGGCTACACCGATGCGACCGGGGTGTACACGGTCACGAAGTTGACCACCGGCAACTACCGGCTGAGGTTTAGGCCGCTCACCTCAGGCGCGGCGAGCGATTACCTCTCGGAGTTCTACGACGATAAGTCCAGCCTGGGTACGGCGGACGCCGTCGCCGTGACCGTCTCCGCCGTCACCAGCGGCATTGACGCCGCTCTGGCCCGCGGCGGCAAGGTTACAGGGTTGGTCACCGCCAGCGGCACGAATTTGCCTCTAAAAGATGTGGAGGTAACCGTCTACGACTGCAACGGGTTCTTCGTCGGATCCGCCACGACGGATGCGAGCGGCGTCTATACCACCACGGCTTTGGCCACGGGCAGTTACCGGCTGTGGTATGAGCCGCTGAGTTACGGGGTCTCGAACGCCTACCTGCCTGAATACTACAACGACAAGAGCAGCCTGGGGGCCGCCGATTCCGTCAACGTGTCCGCGCCGGACGTGACGAGCAACATCAACGCCGAACTCGCGCGCGGCGGGCGCATCGCCGGCCGGGTGACAGCGGCTGATTCCGGCCTGCCGCTCAGCGCTGTCTGGGTTGACATCTATAACAGTGACGGTTATTACGTCGGTTACACCACGCCCGACGCAACGGGCTTCTACACTACACCTGCCCTGGTGAGCGGCAATTACCGGCTACACTTCGATCCGTATGGCTCAGCCGCCGATTACATCACCGAGTACTACAACGACAAATCCAGCCTGAGCGCGGCTGATGCCATTGCGGTGACAGTCCCGAACGACGTCACCGTGCAGGAGGCAGTCTTGGCGCGCGGCGGCAAGATCACGGGCCAAATTACGGCGTTGGATACCGGCGCGCCGCTCGACGATGTGTGGGTGCGCGTCTATGACAGCAATGGCCAATACGTGGACACTTTCTCCACGGATGCGGCGGGTGCATATGCTGCGTCGGGTCTGGCGGCGGGCGATTACCGCCTGGAATTCGACCCTTACCCGTTCGGAGTCGCGCGGGATTACCTCTTGGAGTATTACAACGACAAAGCGAGCCTGGCAACGGCGGATGCAGTTAACGTCATCGCTCTCAACACGACAAGCGGCATCAATGCAGCGCTCGCGCGCGGCGGGAAGATCACCGGGCGCGTCACCTCCGAGCAGACCGGAGGCCCGCTTGAGGATGTGTATGTGCGGGCCTATATCGCCCCGTCGAATTCCGTGACCTATGACTATACTGACGCGGACGGGAACTATACGCTGACGGGCCTGCCGTCCGGTAACTATCGCGTGCGCTTCTCCTATTTCTGGCAGCAAATTGAAGGCTGCTCGATCACGTCCAATACGGTCGAGGAGTACTATAACGACAAGGCCACGTATGAGGCAGCCGACACGGTCCCCGTCAACGTCCTGGAAACGGCCAGCGGGATAAACGCTGCTCTTCGAATAGTCCCCGTGCTTAAGCTCTATCTGCCGCTGATCCAGCGGTGATGGATGGCTCGTGAGAACAGGCCGCCCCCGTTCGGGGGCGGCCTGTTTCTTTGCCTCAGTCCAATGATCCGGTTTGTCAGGAGTTGGTCGAGAATCAGCACATCACGAAATTGCTTGTAGTAGCGACTCCGCGAAGCGTCCTGTGGGGGCAGTCGCTTACTGACGACTGACGCGAAAGCGGTCACTACGAGTTCGTGAACTACCGAGAATAGCTCTCCAGGAACTGGTGGACGATTTTCAGCGCCTCGGCCTCGTTCCCATAGGCTCGCACCGTCAGGTTGGGCAGGTCGTTTCCGGTGATCATCTTGCTAACCCGCGCCCCCGCGCGGTAGCAGCACAGCACCGGTTTGCCTTGCAGCAGGGCCAAGGCGATTTCGTAGCCTACGCCATGAGACGGGGTGCTGACCTCGGCAATCAAGGCGTCTGCTTCCTGGAGCCACTGGAGGTCGCGCTCGTAGACCTCGCGCGGGCTGACCCGCTGCTCTTCGGCCATCACTTCGGGCCGGGCTAAATGGGCGGTGAGCACCTCGTGGCCTTGAGCCAGCAGGATATCCACGATCACGCCGTAAATCTTCTCGTCTGCCCGTCCGCCCGTCAGCGAACAGGAAAAGTAGATTTTCATTCCAGGCTCCAGAAGAGGCGATGGTTAAAGCCGGGTTAGGGCAAGCTCCTGTTTTATTTACCGTGGTGGTTGTCAACGGATTGAACGGATTGAACGGAAGTAATCCGCGCTGCCGGAGTGTAGCCGGGCCGCGCCGGTTGTCAATCGGCGCATGATTGGGCCGTCGGTCGCGGTTACAAACCGCTCCCACGACTTTCCCACGACCTTGGAAAAGCCCCGAATAGGCCGGGCGTCCTGCTTGCCGCCGGCCGTGATTGCTCGTACACTGAGATAGTGATATTATCCGCCTCGCAGAAGGAATCCGAGTATGCCCGACGAAAGCGTCCGCTTCCTCAAGGAAGAGGCCAAGCGCCTGACCGACGAAAACCGCGACCTGCGCGAGGAATTAACCGCCCTGCGCGAGTCGGTGCGGGCGCTCTCATCCCTCTATAACGTATCGCAGCGGATCACGGCGGATACGGATGTGCTCGGCCTGCTGGAGAGGATCCTCGACACCTCCATGGCCGTGCTGAAGGCCTCAGATGGCTCGCTGATGCTTATGGACGAGGAGACCGGCGAACTGGTGTTCGCCGTCGTGCGCGGCGACGCCGCCGGGCGGCTGGAAGGCTTCCGTCTCCCGAAGGGACAGGGCATCGCCGGGTCAGTGGCAGCCAGCCGTAAGCCGGAGATCATCCTCGACCCCCGACGCGACCCGCGCTTCTACTCCCAGGTGGACGAGGCGCTGGGCTTCCGCACCCGCTCGATGGTCTGCGTCCCGATCTACCTGGACGACGGCCGGGTGTTGGGTGTGATCAACATCCTCAACAAAGTTTCCGACCGCGAGTTCACCCAGGACGACCTGGACCTGATCCTGGTGGTGGCGCAGCTGGCGGCCACGGCCATGCGTCGGGCCGAGCGCGCTGCCGAGCAGATCGAACGTAAGCGCCGCGCTGCCCTCTTCAAACAGGCTACACCCGCCGCCTGACGCGCCCCCTCC
>DAOTXG010000071.1:0-21133 GCA_034435515.1 Anaerolineales bacterium | reverse complement strand
GCGTGGGGGAGGGGACCGGGGAGGGGGTCGCCTCCGGCTGTGGCGCGGTGGGAGTGGGAGGTGTATTCTGGACCAGCACGTTGCGCACAAAGGCTTCCAGGTAATTCCGCTCCGTCCAGTATACGCGCAGGCGCAGGACGTAAAGGCCGTCGCTAATGCCGCTGGTGTCCCAGCGCCCGAGGACGTCGTTGACCACCTGGGTCGAGGCCGGGTCTTGAATGGAGAACCAGGTATCCGTCGGGTTGGGGCTGTAGCCGAAGGCCAGTTCGTAGCGCTGGAACTGCGGGTGGGTGGCCACGCCGCCGATCAACACCAGCCCTGAGACGACCGCCCCGTCGAGCGGCGCGGTAATCACCGCGACGCCCTGGTCCTGGGCAGCGACCGGAGCGGGTTGTAGGGCGCAGAGCAAAACGATGGCAAAGATGACCCGTGGGACGCGACGCATAAAAGGTTGGCTCACGGCAGCCGGTCGGGGTCGGGAACGTGCGACGCACTCGCTTCGCCCGAAGGGGCTGCGCGAGCGCGCCCCACGTGACCGTTGCACTTCGGAGCCTATCTGAGCGAAAAGTTTAACACGTTCAGGGGAGGGCGTCAACGATTTGGGATTTGTAATTCTGAGCAACCGCGCTAAACTGGCTGCTGTCTATGTCGCCGCCTAAACGCTCCCTGGGCCTGATTGACCTCGGGTCGAACTCCGCCCGGCTGATGATCGTGCGCTACGCGCCGGGCGAAATGTTCTGGATTACGCACGAATTCAGCCGCCGCGTGCGCTTGAGCGAGGGCATGAGCGCCGATCCGCTGCTCCGCCTCCAGCCGGCCGCGATGGAGCGGACGATCAAAACCCTGGCCGTCCTCCGCGCGTTTTGCAAGGCTCGGGGCGTCAAGCGTCTTCTTTCGGTGGCGACGGCGGCGGTGCGGGAGGCAGGCAACGGAGAGGAGTTCCTGGCGCGGGTGCAGGCCGCCACCGGCCTGCGGCTGCGCGTCCTCAGCGGGGAAGAAGAAGCCTGTGTCAGCGCGCTCGGCGTGAGCAATACGCTGGGCTTGCGCGCGGGCCTGGTGTTCGAGATTGGCGGCGGCAGCGCCCAGGTGAGCCAGATCAGCGGGGGGCAGTTCAAGCGCGGGATCACGCGGCCGCTCGGGGCCGTGCGGATGACGGAGACTTATCTCAAAAGCGATCCGGTGCAGCCGGAGGAGTTGCGACGCTTGAGCGATCACGCCGCGGCGACTTTTGGCGAACTGGAGTGGATGCGGCTGAGAGCGGGCGAGCGGTTGGCCGGGGTCGGAGGCACGGTGCGCGCGCTGGCGCGGATTGACCGCGAAATGCGCGGTTATCCACTGGACCTGGTGAACGGCTACGAACTGGAACTGAACCGCCTGGATCGGCTGATTGCCCGGCTGGGCGCATTGCCGGTGAAGGAGCGCGTGCAGCACACGCCCGGCTTAATGCAAGATCGCGCGGATATCATCCTGGCCGGGGCGGTCGTGGTAGCCGAGGCGCTGCGCCGCGCCAGGGCGGATCGCCTCCTCGTGTGCGGTCACGGCCTGCGGGAAGGCTTGTTTTTCCGGGAGTTTCTCAAGCCCGCCGACTCGCCGCTTATTCCGAACCTGCGCGAGTTCAGCGTGTTGAATCTGGGGCGGCTGTGCGGCTATGAAGAGAAGCACGCCGGGCACGTCGCCGCGCTGGCGCTCGCGCTGTACGACGGGCTGTTCAAACTGCACCGCTACGGCGCGCCGGAGCGTGAGTGGCTGTGGGCCGCGGCGCAGCTGCATCACATCGGCGCGTCCGTGAGTTACGCCGATCCATACCGGCACTCGTCTTACCTGATTTTGAGCAACGGGCTGTACGGCTATGCCCACCGCGAGGTCGCCCTGCTGGCCCTGCTCTGCCTGTATCTGCGCGGCGAGAAACCGGCGCTGGAGCCGGCGGCCAGCGCCCTGGAGGCCGGGGCGCTGGAGCGCGTAAAACGGCTGGGCGCGCTGCTGAGGCTGGCCGAGGCGCTGGAAATCAGCCAAACGCAGGCCGTGAGCGCCGTTCACGCCCAGGTGACGGGCAGGCGAGTGCGGCTGACCGTGGAGGGACGCGCGGGCGCGGAGGCAGGTTGGGAACTTCAGGCCGCCCGCCAGAACGCCGGGTTGTTTGAAGAAGTATTCGGGCGCAGGCTGGAGGTGGGGGTAGAGGATTAGAGAATTGGAGAATTGGAGATTGCTGTTACGGAATGCGTTACAATCTGGTATGCTAGGGGGGAGTGGTTTGGCCCCTTCTCCGGCTTTGCGACCGGGAGACCGGGCTGAAGCCAGGAGGTCAATATGGCGACTTTACCCGATGGCACGCCGCTGCGCGGCAAACTTTTCATCGTCGAGGGCATTGACGGCTCCGGCAAGAGCACGCAGCTCGACCTGCTGCACAAATGGCTGGTGAGCAGAGGCTACCTGGTCGCCTTCACCGAGTGGAACTCCTCGCCCGTGGTGAAGCAGACGACCAAAAAGGGCAAGGACAAGCGCCTGCTCTCGTCCACCTCGTTCTCCCTCATCCACGCCGCCGACCTGGCCGATCGCATCGAGCACCAGATCCTGCCCGCCCTGCGCGCGGGCGCCATCGTCCTCGCCGACCGCTACATCTACACGGCCTTCGCGCGTGACGCGGCGCGGGGCGTGGACCACGACTGGGTGCGAAAGATTTATCGCTTCGCCGTGCGCCCGACGGTCGCCTTTTACTTCCGCGTCCCGCTGGACGAATCCTTGCAGCGGATCCTGGTAGGCCGCCCGGAGTTGAAATATTACGAAGCCGGCCTGGACGTCGGCCTGGCCGAAGACCCCTACGAATCGTTCCGCTTGTTCCAGGGCCGCATCCTGGAAGAGTACGAGCGCATTGTGGACGAGTTCGGGCTGACCGTGGTGGATGCGACACAGCCGCTGGTGCAGCAGCAGGCGCGCGTGCGCAAACTGATCCAGCCGCACCTGAAGGGCGCGCAGAAGGTCGAGCACCGCCCGTGGCGCGAGGTGCTGGCGAAAGAAGGTCTGCACGGACGGTACCTGGACGCGATGGCGGCGCCGGCCGGGGAGGATGGAAGATGACGCGCGTTTTGTTCTATGGCCACCCGCTGCCGGGTCTGCGGGACAAGAAACTGCCCGGCAAACTGGTCGTCGTCGAGGGCACCGACGGGGTGGGGCGCTCGACGCAGATCGCGCTCCTGCGCGAGTGGCTGGAGGCCAATGGCTACGCCTCGGTCGAGACCGGCTTTACCCGCTCCGAACTGGCCGCCTCCGGCATTAAAAAAGCCAAGCGCGGCCACACGATGGGCGACCTGACGATGAACCTGTTTTACGCCACCGACTTTGTGGACCGGCTGGAGAAACAGATCATCCCGGCTCTGCGCGCCGGCTTCGTGGTGCTCACCGACCGCTACATTTACTCGCTTATCGCCCGCGCCCAGGTGCGCGGCGTGGACGCGCAGTGGATCCGCGACGTGCTCGGCTTTGCGCTCATCCCCGACGTAGTGTTCTATCTCAAGATTGACATCGAGCGCCTGGTCCCGCGCGTCGTCAACAGCCGGGGCTTCGACTATTGGGAGTCGGGCATGGACTTCCTGAAGGGCGACGACATTTACGAGAATTACGTGCGTTATCAGACCGCGCTCATCAACCAGTTCGACGCGATGGCGCAGGAATATCACTTCCACGTCGTGGACGCCACCCGGAGCATGCCCGAGGTCTTCGCCGACCTGCGCGATGCGATCCAGACCATTGTGGGCGACATGCAGGGCCACGCGGCGTCGCTCGATGGGCGGCGGTCAAAGAAAAAGAAAAAGAAAGAGAGGAAAGAGGAGGAAGTGGGAGGGGAGGGGGGAGGAGGTTAAATCCCAAGCCCCATTGATGAAGTGCAAGCCGGAAATCGAAAAGGCCCAGCGGACTGGGCCTTTTTTGCGTGTGACCCCGGAAGGACTCGAACCTTCAACCTCGAACTTAAGAGGATCTTGCTCTGCCAATTGAGCTACGGGGCCTGGCGGCTGTGCTTTTCCCGATCTTGGCGGGGAACGGTCATTCTTAGAACTCGTCTAAGAACAACTGCCCGTTTTCTAGCGTAGGAGCGGTTTTCAACCGCGAGGGTCGCGGCTACAAGCCGCTCCTACGGTTATGAAAGTGGCGAAGTTATTTTTCGACGGCTCCTTATAACACAACTTTTCGAGATAGACAAGTCATTGTGAATCATACCCGAACACGCGCGTGTCGGGATACCAGTCCTTCCAGCCAAACCAGAAGGCGGAGGTGCTTTTCAGGCGCGTCAATTGCGTCCCTGCCAGCGGTCCCTCGGTCGCCAGCCCCGTCATCCCGGCCCAGGTCGAGCCGGTCTCCGCGTCCGTCAACGTCAGGCCGTCTTTCGCGGCGAAGGTCAGCGTCTGCCCGGCCGGGGTGAGGCGGTGGAAGACCGCGCCGGCCCCGGTGTCGGCGTTGAACACCACCAGCACCGGTTCGCCCGCAATCGTATCGTTGACGACGGGCGTCTGGTTGAGCGCGCTGAATGGATACGCCACCGCCTCGCCGTCCCGCTCTACGCCGATCACGAACTCCTTCACGTACAGCCGGTTGTCGCGGCGCGCCTCGCCGATCACGCCGGGTTGAGAGGACGAGTAGTAATCGGAATAGGGGGTGAAGTTGCCGGAGTAGCCTTTGACGAGCGCGAGCGTGTCGGGGTGCTGGGCCTTCCAATCGGCCCAGGTCGTGTGGAGGGCAGGGATAAATTCAAGCCGCGTCCCCTTAAGCGGCCCCTCAATCGCCTCGCCGAGAATTTGCGCCCACAGGCTGCCGGTCTCGCGGTCGTACATCACCAGCGCGTTCATGATCAGCTTGCCGGAAACGCCGAAGGAGTACTCCTGGCCATTGATCTCGCGGGAATACACGATTCCCGTAAAGCACAGCGGTCACCACGTCACCGCGATCTTGCGTCCCCCGACGGTGTCGTTGACGATTTCGTGGCGGTCAAGCAGCGGGGTGGAATAAGCCCGGCTCTCGCCGTCGAGCGACACGCCCAGCACGAGTTCGCCCGGGGCGTACTCGGCGTCGGCCGCCGCCGCCGGGTAGAACTGCGGGTCGTCAATGGCCGGGATGGCGTCACGGGGCAGGAGCGTCACGATTTCGTAGGTGCGCTCGACGGCGGCCGGCGCCGCTGTGCCCGTCGGCGGAGCGACTGTGACCGTTTGGGTCGAGCGATGCAGGAGGAGATAGCCGATAACCAGCGCGCCCACCACGGCCACGATGGTTTTGAGATGAGGGCGAAGGGCATTCATAGGCGCCTCACGGTTCAATCAATCGCTAACTCTTGGTCTGCCATCCTATAGACGCCGTGACCGGCCAGATTCTTACCTCTGTTCGGGTAAGATAATCGCCGTCCGGCGCGTCCATAAGTATATGCGACTCATCCATCGCCTGCTTCTGTTGCAGTACGGCATTTCCCAGGATTTCGTATTGAATTCTGGTCCAGAGCCGGATAGTATGACGGCTTCGGCGCCGGTAGCCGCTGACCTGCGGCGGATCGTCAAGGCGCTGAAAACTGAAGCCTACGACCCCGAGCGGGGCCGCGTAGATTACGCCCGCCTGTCCGCCAGCCCGACCTACGCCGAATATGGTCAGTGCGCTCGCCGTTTGCAATCCTTCGACCCGGCGGCGCTCGGCAGCCGGGAAGAGCGCCTTGCGTTCTGGATCAACCTCTACAACGCGCTCATCGTAGACGCGGTAATTCAGTTTGAGGTGAAGCGCTCCGTCAACGAAATGCCAGGGTTCTTCTGGCGAGCGGCTTATCACATCGGTGGGCAACGCTATTGCTCGTTTGACATTGAGTACGGCGTTCTCCGTGCGAATGCTCCCCACCCGGCCATCCCTGGCCCCCACTTCGGCGCGGGCGACCCCCGGCGTCGACACAGCCTCGAGCGGCTCGATCCGCGTATTCACTTTGCGCTCGTGTGCGCGGCGCGTTCCTGCCCGCCTATCGGCGTGTACGAGGCCGAGCGTATTGACGCGCAGTTGGATATGGCCGCGCAGGCGTTTATTAACAGCGGGGGCGTGGAGATAAATCGCGCCGCTGGCGAAGTCCGGCTCTTGCGGATTTTTCAATGGTACGCACCGGATTTGGGGGGGCACCCTTTCGCCGTGGGCAGCAAGCGCCCGCTGTTGGGGTTCATCGCCGCGTATCTATCCAATGAGGCGGATCGCGAATACCTGCTGCGGGGCAAGCCGGCTATCCGGTTTCAACCCTACGATTGGTCGTTGAACAATTAGCCAAAACGGTGAGCAACCGGTTCACTGGCGGTCGGTCGGTGGGGTCGTGGCTGTGGTAGACAAAGCGGATGAGACCGCTCGCATCCACAATGATGTCTCCGCCCAATTGGCCGCTGTCGCCCTGAATGCCGCGCCACTTTCGGCCAGCGAGCAGCAATTGTGCGTAACGCAACCAGACGTTCAATCCCCACGAGCGGAGCAAAGAATAGTCGAGACCATAGGCGCGATAAGCCGCGTGCTCCGAGTCGAGCAACAGCCTGAACGGCGCGCCTGTCTCTTGCAGCCAGGTGCGCGCCCCAAGAGTCGGGCCGAACGAAATCACGACCACCGCGGCCTTCAGAGACTCAATCTCGGCGGCGTGCTGGCGCAACTGCGCCACGTGCTCGCGGCAGGGCAGTCAGCCGAGATGCCGGAGGAAGACAAGCAGGGCGGCGCGCCCGCCCTGCCAGGTTGCCGACAGCGAAACCGGCTGCCCGTCGAGAGTTGTCAGGGTCAGATCGGGGGCTCTATCGCCAACTCGTAACATTGAAGCAAGAGTACGATGAGTTCTACTGCTGCGTGAACATGACGCTCTCCCTCCAGCCCCCCCTCGCGCAACTCGCGAGGGGGAGGGGGTAGGGAGCGGGTTACTGATTGTTGCTTTGCGGCGCATTCGGCTTGATCAGCCAGGCCACCAGCGCGGCGATCAAGGCGATGGGGATGAGCCAGAAGGCCAGCCGGATGAGGCCAAACAGCAGCCTCCCGCCCCAACTGAAGCTGCCCCAGCCGCCGGCGAAGCCGGGGCCCATCATGCCCGGTCCCATGCCGTAGCCTATCGGCCCGAACCCAGCGGTGGGGCCAAAGAACCAGCCGAAGGCCAGCACGGTGATGAGGGCGACGGCGGCAACAACAGCGCCGATGGTGAGTAGTTTCTTGGTCATGGTTTCCTCTACTTTCTGTGTCTGTGTCGTTGGCTCCTTGCCAACTCTGCCTTGAGAATAGCACAGGGCAATGAAGGAAATATGAAGGCGAGATGCGATGATTATGAAGGATGATGTGGTAAGAGGCAACATCCCATAGGTGGTTCACCGACATCATGACGGAGTATCGGGTGCGCCGGTGCCGGGTCGTAACCTATACGTTAATCAGGTGTTTATAAACAAAAGTTGGCGCGGTTTTCCACGCGGCCCGGCTTGTTCCTAGTGCCGGCGATCGTTGGCCTGGGGCTGGTCGTCGCCACCGGCTTCTTCAGCGGCGAACTGGTGTATACTTTTGGCGTCGGCGTTGCCACACCAGCGCCATAAAGAGAAACCCTCATGCGCGCCTCACTTACCTTCGGCAAAGTCTTCGGCATTCCCATTGGCGCACACTCCAGCTGGTTCCTGATCTTCATCCTGGTCACCTGGTCGCTCGCGACCGGTTACTTCCCAGATGAGTATCCGGGCTGGTCGGCGGCAGTCTACTGGCTGACGGGCCTGCTGACGAGCCTGGTCTTCTTTGCCTCGGTGTTGGCGCATGAGTTGGGGCATGCGGCGGTAGCGGTACGCGAGGGCGTGCCAGTGCGCGGCATCACCCTGTTCGTCTTCGGCGGGGTGGCGCAGATTGGCCGCGAACCGCCCACCGCCGGGGCCGAGTTCCGCATCGCCGCCGCCGGGCCGTTGGTGAGTCTGCTGCTGGGCCTGGGCCTGAGCGGGCTGGGGCTGCTTGCCGGGAATGCCGCGTGGGGCGCGCCCGCCGTTTACCTGGGCCGCATCAATCTGCTCCTCGTCGGCTTCAACCTGATCCCCGGCTTCCCGCTGGACGGGGGGCGGATGCTGCGTGCTGCGCTGTGGGCGCTGGGTCGCGACTTTCGCAACGCGACGCGCATCGCCTCCCTCGTCGGTCAGAGCGTGGCGTTTCTGTTCATCCTCGGCGGCGTCTTCCAGATGTTCACCGGTCGGTTCTTCAACGGGCTGTGGATCGCCTTCATCGGCTGGTTCCTGCACAGCGCGGCGGCAGAATCATGGCAAGCGGTGATGGTGCGCGACCTGCTGCGCGGGATGCGCGTCGAGCAGGTGATGAACCGCGACTGCGCGCTGGTGGAGCCGGACCTCTCACTGGATGCGCTGGTGAACGAGCGAGTCCTGGGCAGTGGTCGGCGCTGTTTCTTCATCGCCGGGGAGAGCGGATTGGCGGGGATGGTCACCTTGCACAACGTTCGGGCCGTGCCGCGCGAAGAGTGGGCGATGGTCAGCGTCAGCCAGGCGATGACGCCATCCGCCAATCTGCACCGCGTGTCGCCACGCGACGATCTGGCTGGGGTGCTCGAGCGCATGGTGGCCGATAATGTGAATCAGTTGCCAGTGGTGGACGACGGGCGACTGGTGGGGATGGTGACGCGCGAAGACCTCTTGCGTTTGTTGCAGACACGGGCTGAATTGGGGATTTGATGACCCCTGAACTCTATGACCGAACCCATCCAATTTTCACCCCCTGCCTCGCGACGCGAGCGCCTCGTGACGATTGGGCTGATCGTGCTGGGCCTGATCCTGGTTGGTTTTTTTGGACTGCGCGCTGTCGTCTCCTTCATCCGCATCCAGCAAACGGGCTTGCAGCCTGGCGTCACCGACGTGGAAGCCATTCGTGGTTGGATGACCATCCCCTATATTGCGACGGCCTATGGGGTGCCGGAAGAGTACCTCTTTGAGCGCCTCGGCATCCCGGCCGAGGACAATCGCGACAAGAGCCTGGGCCAGCTGAACCGGGAATATGCTTTTGGTCAACCCGCCGCCATTCTCAACGCGGTTAAGGAGGCCATCCGGCAATATCAGCGTGAACAACCTCCCGCGACCCAGGTCCTTCCATGAGCGACCTCGGCCTCACCGACTTTTTCCTGACCGGCTTGATCACCTATGGGCCGCCGATGCTCGGCTTAGCCCTGCTGCTGGGCGGTCTCGGTCTGCCGCTGCCGGGCACGCTGTTTCTCCTGGCGACTGGCGCCTTCATCCGGCAGGGGGTGATGGACTGGGCAGCCACGTTAGGTTTGGGCTTGTTCGGGGTCATCCTCGGCGATAGCGCCAGTTACGCGATGGGACGCTTTGCCGGAGACCGGGTCCAGCGCCGCTTCAATCGCTCCACGGCCTGGCAGACAGCGCAAGAGACTTTTGCGCGGCGCGGCGGGACGGCCATCTATTTGACACGCTTTTTGCTGACCCCGCTGGCGATACCCACCAACCTTATCGCTGGCGGGAGTCGCTACGCCTTCTGGCGGTTTCTCAGCTACGATGTGGCCGGGGAAGTGACCTGGATTGCGGTCTATGGCGGGCTGGGCTACCTGGTGGGCAGCCAGTGGGAATTGATCGGCCAGTTTGTCAGCGACTTCAGCGGCCTGCTGGTGGGATTGGTCGCTCTGGGTGCTGGCGTTTACTTACTGGTTCGTCGTCAGCGCCAACTACCGCTTCGGCCCCGAGACCGAAAGCCAGCGGCTGAATAAGCCGTGGGAAGTTGATGCCTGGCAATCGCGGGTCTGGGCACGGCCGGAATTGTAGCATGGAGCGCGCAGCAGCGCAGGTCGGCACCCAATTCGCGCCAACCGCCACTCGGCCCGCCGACTTTACTCCAGATGAGAAATGGAGTAAGCTAATTTACAGCGCGGGAGGTGACTCGTTCGTCCATCATGAATACCAGCCTGGCAGAACCAACCCAGTGGCCCATTGATTTGGCGGAGGATTCGCTCGCCTGGGAGCTTTTAGAATCCTGTCCTGACGCCGTCGAACTTTTCGACCCCGATGGCGCCCTCCTCTATGTCAACGAGGCGGCCGCCCGGCGGCAGGCCAAAACGGCGGACGAATTATTGGGCGTCAGCCTCTGGAGTTTATATCCAGCCGGGCAGGCGGCGCACCGCAAGACCGTCGTGAACAAAGTGATGGGATCCGGCCTGCCGGCTCAGTTCACCGATCGGCGCGGGGATCAGTGGGAGGAGGTGTTGATCTGCCCCATTCGCGGGGCGAGCGGCAAAACGGAACGCCTCGTCACTTACACCCGTGACATTACCCGGCAAATTCGCGCCGAGGAACGCCTCAAGCTGACGACCCTCCAGTTGCTTACCATACAGGAAGAGGAACGCCGCCGCATTGCCCAAGACCTGCACGACGACATTGGCCAGATCATGACGGCTCTCATTCTGAACCTCAAGGCCATTCAGAGTGGAATTGCCTCGGGCCGCGGCGACGTGGGGAGTCAAGTCAAGGAGACGATTCGCAACGTCGAAGATATGATGCGGCACATCCGCCAGGTGTTTTACGAGCTTCGCCCGCCGTCCTTCACCGCCTTGCCGCTCGCCAAAGTGCTCGAGGCGTTGTGCGCTTCGTTGGCGCTCTCCACCGGCCTGCGCGTGAATTTCAGCAGTCAGGAACAACTGCCGCCGATACCCGACGTTCAGGCCACGGCGCTCTACCGGCTCGTCCAGGAAGGCGTGAACAACGTGGTCAAACATGCCAAAGCGGCGTCGGTCTGGATCAACCTGGAGTATCTTGACGGCGAAGTCATTATTTCGTTGGAAGACGATGGGCAAGGCTTCGACCCCAGCCGGAGGACCAGATTTGGCATGGGCCTGCAGGGACTGCGCGAGCGTTTCTTCATGCTGAGCGGCAACCTCGATATCGAGTCTGCGCCGGGCAAGGGCACCCGGCTTTACGGCTCTTTGCCAATTCCCAAGTCCATCGCAGTGTAAGGCGCGTTTTTCAGAAAGCCTATTGTGAGGTGCAGGGATGATTCGCGTCGTCGTCGCCGAAGATCATCATCTGGTCCGGCAGGGCATCGTCAAATTGCTGGAGGACGCCGACGATCTGCAGGTCGTCGGCGAAGCGGACAACGGGCGGGACGCGCTCGCGGTCGCCGGCGCGTTACGCCCGGACGTGATCGTGCTGGATATTTCGATGCCGCAACTCAACGGACTGGAGACGCTGGCCAAGATCGGAGGCCTGCAGCCCAGACCTCGGGTGGTGATCCTCTCGATGCACGCGGATCCCGGCCTGGTGCGGCAGGCCTTGCAGGCCGGCGCGCTGGGGTACGTCGTCAAACAATCGGTGGCCGACGAACTGCTGGCGGCCGTGCGCGCCGCCCACAGCGGCAGCATCTTCTTGAGTTCTGGCATCTCCGGCGTCATCGCGAACAGTTTTTTTGCCGAGCGCTCGCAGAACTTGCTGGATCGCTTATCGCCGCGAGAGCGTGAAGTGGTTCGACGCATCGTGGAGGGCTATTCGACGCGCGAAATTTCGGAGAGCCTGCATACCAGCGTCAAGACCGTCGAGAAGCAGAGGCGGGACGCCATGCGCAAACTGGAAGTGAACAACCTGGCCAGCCTCGTGCGCGTCAGCCTGGAACTCGGCCTCGTCGTCGGAAATACGGCTCACCCGAAAGACCTGTCACTGTAGGCTGCCAACCTCGGCCGGGGGTCATCTTATTATGGTGAAAACGGAGCTCCGCTTTGACGACCTACATCCTAAGCCTCCACCAAAGAACGGCGGGCACCCGGGTCGTGATCCTCGACCGCAAGGCAAACGTCGTGGCTTCGGCTTACGCCGAGATCACCCAGCATTTTCCACAGTTAGACTGGGTCGAACACGATGCGAATGAAATCTGGAGCGTCAGCCTGAAGGTGGTGGCCGAGGCCCTCCAGAATGGCCGGATCTCGCCGGAGCAAATTGACGCCATCGGCGTCACCAATCAGCGGGATACGACAGTGTTTTGGAACAAGCGGACCGGCGAACCGGTCGGCCGGGCGATCGTCTGGCAGGATCAGCGGACGCTGGCCCTCTGCGAACAGCTCATTGCCAGGGACAAATCCGGCATCGAAACGAGAACCGGCATGATCATCGTGCCGGACGTGACGGCCGCAAAGATCCGCTGGCTCATGGACAACGACCGGGCTATTCAAAAAGGGATTGCCCGCGGCGAACTGCTCTGCGGCACGATTGACAGCTGGCTCATCTGGAAGCTCTCCGGCGGCGCGGCCCACGTCACCGATCATTCCAACGCCTCGGTCACCCTGCTGCACAACGCCCATTCGTTGACCTATGACGATGGAATGCTGAATGAGCTCGGCATCCCGCGCGAAATCCTGCCGGAACTGCGCCGCTCCAGCGAGATTTATGCGTACACCGACCCCGACGTGTTTTTTGGGGTCCGGGCGCCGATTGCCGGCGCGGCTGGCGATCAGCAAATTGCGGTCTTAGGCCAGGCCTGTGTGGCCGCCGGCATGGCCAAAAACACTTACAGCAGCGGCTCCTTCATGATCCTCAATACCGGCGACCGCTACCTGCCGCCGGCGGGAGGCCTCTTCTCGCCGGTGCTGTGGACGATCGGCGAGTCGGTGGTTCATGGATTGGAAGGCAAGGCCGACGTGGCCGGCGATGCGCTCCATTGGTTGCAGCACGGCTTGGGGATCATCCACGAGCCGGGCGAGGTGGAGGGGCTGGCCAGCCAGGTACCCGATACGCACGGCGTTTACTTCGTGCCGCCCATTGGCGGATCCGACGTCGTGCGCCGGGGTTCCTACGCCCGGGGCGCCATTCTCGGCATTACCCGGGGCATCACCCGGCACCACGTGGCGCGGGCCGCGCTCGAAGGCCTGGCTTACCAGACCCGCGATTTTTTTGAGGTGATCAAGAAACAGGCGCCTGGGTTCACGCCCCCGGTGCTGCGGGCCGACGGGCGAATTGCCAAAAGCGATTTCCTCCTGCAATTTCAGGCCGACATTTTGGGCATTCCCGTAGAACGGCCGGTGTTCACCAACGCCGCGGCGTTGGGCGCGGCCTACCTGGCCGGCCTCGCCGTAGGCTATTGGGGGTCAATTAACGAAATCGTCGCGTGTTGGAAGAGGGAGTATCGCTTCGAGCCGCGCCTCTCCGAGGAGCGCCGCGAGGAACTCTATGACGGCTGGCTAAGAGCCGTCCGACAAGTCAAAGGCTCTTCCAGAGAATAACGGCCTTCTTGGTCCATCGGCCCGCTCATTGCGCCAATGGAGTATGACGATGCTCCAAAAGCGCCCCTCGGCTGGGAATTTTTCCTCTTGAAATTGGGTCGGTTCCCTGATTCCCATTTCCCCGCATCTTTGCAATAATCATCCCCAGCAAACCTCATTCAAACTATAGCCCGCTTTTCGCACCCGCTGAATACCGAACGTTGAGACGGCAGTCCCCAAAGGATGTTTCACAATGGCGCTGCCGCCCGGTCTGCCGCACGCTTCGCGCAACGGCGGCGGGAACGGCGGAAGCCGGGCTATAGGTTAGCGCACAAATTGAACACCGACCTGGTGAGTCGCGTCGCTCTTGCAGCCGCTAGAAAGGAGATGCCTGACCTAATGTCGATCGGCTTGTCCGTCCCTATCTCGTAAACCCAGGGCGCTGATTGCCCACTCCATCCGTTTCCCAATCCCTTCTCAAGGAGGCTTTCGATGAATATCTTTCTCGGCGAGGTCATTGGCACGATGTTTCTGATTCTGCTGGGTGATGGCGTCGTCGCCAATGTCTTGCTTTCGAAGTCCAAGGGCCAGAACTCGGGCTGGATCGTGATTACCACGGCCTGGGCCTTGGCCGTGTTCGTCGGCGTGTACACTTCGCTCGCCGTGGGCGGGAATGCGCATCTGAACCCGGCCGTGACGGTGGGCCTGGCCATTGCCGGCGCGGTGGGCTGGGGAGATGTCCCGATCTATATCGCCGGCGAGTTCGTGGGCGCCTTCCTGGGCGCGGTGCTGGTGTGGCTGGCCTACCTGCCGCACTGGGCCGAAACTCAGGATACGGGCCTCAAGCTGGCGGTGTTCTCCACCGGCCCGGCCATCCGCAATACCACGGCCAACGTCGTGTGCGAGATCATTGGCACTTTCGCGCTGATGTTCGGCGTCTTCCTCATCAAAGGCGCCAGCATGGCGAGCGGCGGCGCGGTCACCGACATCAGCCTCGGCTCGCTGGGCGCGTTGCCGGTGGCGCTGTTGGTGTGGGTCATCGGCCTGGCGCTGGGCGGCCCGACGGGTTACGCCATCAATCCGGCCCGCGACCTCGGCCCGCGCATCGCCCACGCCGTTCTGCCCATCGCCGGCAAGGGCGACAACGATTGGGGCTATTCGTGGATTCCGGTCGTGGCCCCCATCGTCGGCGCGGCCATTGCCGCCATCCTCTTCCTGGTGATCCCGAAATAAGTTAGCCTACCTGACCGGGAGGTCCCCTATGAAGAAGTTGATCAACAAACCTGAAGATGTCGTCCGGGATGAACTGAACGGCGTCGCCGCCGCGCATCCGGACCTGGTGCGGGTGCACTTCGACCCGAATTACATCGTCCGCGCGGACGCGCCCGTGCAGGGCAAGGTGGGTGTGATTTCCGGCGGCGGGTCCGGCCACGAGCCGATGCACGGCGGCTTCGTGGGCCTGGGGATGCTCGACGCCGCCTGCCCCGGCGCCGTGTTCACCTCCCCGACCCCCGACCAGATGCTCGAGGCCACCAAAGCCGTGAACGGCGGCGCCGGCGTCCTGCACATCGTCAAGAACTACACGGGCGACGTGATGAACTTTGAGATGGCGGCCGACCTGGCGCGCGCCGAGGGCATCGAGGTGGAAGCCGTGGTCACCAACGACGACGTGGCCGTGAAGGACAGCCTGTACACGGCCGGCCGCCGTGGGGTGGGCGTCACCGTGCTCGCCGAGAAAATGTGCGGCGCCGCCGCCGAGCAGAAACGCTCGCTCAAAGACGTGGCCGACGTCTGCCGCAAAGTCAACGACCAGGGGCGCAGTATGGGTATGGCGCTCACCTCCTGCACCGTGCCGCACGCCGGCAAGCCCACGTTCGATCTGCCCGAGGACGAAATGGAGATCGGCATCGGCATCCACGGCGAGCCGGGCCGCACGCGCATGAAGCTCAAGACCGCGGCCGAGATCACGGAGATGCTCGCCACCCCGATCCTCGACGACCTGCCGTTTCAGTCGGGCGACTCGGTGTTGGCCTTCGTCAACGGCATGGGCGGCACGCCGCTCATCGAGTTATACGTGGTGTATAATGAACTGGCGCAGATCTGCGCGGGGCGCGGAGTCAAGATCGTCCGCAACCTCATCGGGTCGTACATCACCTCGCTCGAAATGGCCGGCTGCTCCCTCACGCTGGTCAAGATGGACGACGACCTGCTCCAGTTGTGGGATGCGCCCGTGAAGACCCCCGGCCTCCGCTGGGGAGTGTAAGCAAATCGGATTTTTGGAGGTTCACGTGCCCATTTCACGCGAGGCGGTGCTCGACTGGATCAAGGCGTACGCCGAAGCCCTCGCCGCGAACAAAGACTATCTGACGCAACTCGACTCAGACATTGGCGACGCCGACCACGGGGCCAACATGGACCGCGGCTTTCAGGCGGTGCTGACCAAACTGCCCGGCGTGGCCGATAAAGACATCGGTTCCATCCTCAAGACGGTGGGGATGACGCTGGTCTCCACCGTGGGCGGGGCGGGCGGCCCGTTGTATGGCACGCTCTTCATGCAGATGGGCGCGGCGGCCACCAGCAAACTGGAACTGACTCTGGCCGACTGGGCGGCCGTTCTCGAAGCCGGGGTGAACGGCGTCGTCATGCGCGGCAAAGCCCAACTGGGAGATAAGACGATGGTCGATGCGCTGGCGCCGGCCCTCGCCGCGCTGAAAGCCGCGGCGGCCAACAGCGCCAGCCTGCCCGGCGCGCTCCAGCAATCGGCGCAGGCCGCGGAGCAAGGCATGAAAGACACCATCCCGCTCGTGGCGCGCAAGGGCCGCGCCAGCTACCTGGGTGAACGCAGCGCCGGGCATCAGGACCCGGGCGCCACCTCCTCGCACCTCCTGCTCCAAACCGCGGCCGACACGTGGGCTAACGTGAACTGAGTTTTGACTGCAGACCTGTCCGGTCTCAAGGAGAAAACACGATGGCCAAGTACGCAGCAGCAATTGATCAAGGCACCACCAGCACCCGCTTCATGATCTTCGATCATGCCGGCCAGGTGGTGGGCGTTGAGCAAAAAGAACACGAACAGATTTATCCCAAACCGGGGTGGGTCGAACACAACCCCACGGAGATTTGGGAACGCACCCAGGAAGTCATTGCCGGGGCGCTGCAGAAAAGCGGCGTGGATCCCAAAGACATCGCCGCGGTGGGCGTGATCAACCAGCGCGAGACCACGGTGGTGTGGGAAAAAGCCACGGGCAAGCCGGTCTACAACGCCATCGTCTGGCAAGATACGCGCACCGACGCCATTTGCAACGACCTGGCGAAGGATGGGGGGCAGGATCGCTTCCGCCCCCAAGTGGGTCTGCCGCTGGCCACCTACTTCTCCGGGCCCAAGATCAAGTGGATCCTCGACAACGTCCCCGGCGTCCGCGAGAAGGCCGAGCGGGGCGAGGTGCTCTTCGGCAACATTGACACGTGGGTGATCTGGAACATCACCGGCGGCCCCACGGGCGGCGTGCACGTCACCGACGTGTCGAACGCCTCGCGCACCATGTTGATGAACCTGGAGACGCTCGACTGGGATCCGGATATCCTTAAGATCATGGGCATCCCGCGCGCGATGCTGCCGGCGGTCCGGGCCTCCAGCGAGGTGTATGGCAACGCCACGGGCGCGCTGGCCGGCATCCCCGTGGCTGGCGATTTGGGCGACCAGCAGGCCGCGCTCTTCGGCCAGACCTGCTTCAGCATGGGCGAGGCCAAGAACACCTATGGCACCGGCTGCTTCATGTTGCTCAACACGGGCAACAAAGCGGTGCAATCCAAGAATGGCTTGCTGACGACGCTCGGCTACAAGATCGGCAACGACAAGGCGGTCTACTGCCTGGAAGGCTCCATCGCCATTACCGGCGCGCTGGTGCAGTGGTTGCGCGACAATCTCGGTTTGATCGAGAAGTCAGCCGACGTGGAAGTGCTGGCGAGGACCGTGGAGGACAACGGCGGCATCTACTTCGTCCCGGCCTTCTCCGGCTTGTTCGCGCCCTACTGGAAGAGTGATGCGCGCGGCGTCATCGTCGGCATGACCCGCTACGTGAACAAGGGCCACATCGCCCGCGCTGCGCTGGAGGCCACGGCCTTCCAGACCCGCGAAGTGCTCGACGCGATGAACGCCGACTCCGGCGTCAACCTGACCGCGCTCAAGGTAGACGGCGGCATGGTCTTCAATGACACGCTGATGCAGTTCCAGGCGGATGTGCTCGGCGTGCCCGTCATCCGGCCGACGGTCGCCGAAACGACCTCGCTCGGCGCGGCGTATGCCGCCGGGCTGGCCGTGGGCTTCTGGAGCCAGGTGGAAGACCTGCGCGCTAACTGGGGCAAGGATCACGAATGGCGTCCGGGCATGGACGTTTCTCATCGCGAGAAGATCTACACCGGCTGGAAGAAAGCGGTCACCCGCGCCTTCGATTGGGTTGAGCAGTAGCCCGAGCCGCTGGCGGCGCACTGGCGTGCGCTACGACGAACAACAGCGGCGCACTGGCGTGCGCTACGACGAACGGGTGGCGCACTGGCGTGCGCTATGACGAACGGGTGGCGCACTGGCGTGCGCTACGACGAACAACAGCGGCGCAGTAGCGTGCGCCACGACGAGCGGGCGGTTTGATTCAAATGGAGAAGCCTGGAAGCCTGTTCTCCGGCTTCCGGGCTTCTCTGCTAGACGCACTGGCGTGCGTCACTATCAACGCGACGACGGAGTAACTGCTATGTCTGCACCGCATGTCATCGTCATCGGCGCGGGGTCCACCGGGGCCGCCGCCGCGCACGACCTCGCCCTGCGCGGCCTGCGCGTCACCGTGCTGGAGCGCGGCGAGATCGCCAATAGCACCACCGGGCGCAATCACTGCCTGCTCCATTCCGGCGGGCGTTACTGCGTCAAAGACCAGGAGTCGGCCATCGAGTGCATAGATGAAAACGTGATCCTGCGGCGCATCATGCCCGACGCGCTCGAACTGAACGACGGCTTGTTTGTCGCGCTCGCCGAAGAAGACCTGGTGTTCAAGGAAAAGTTCATCGAGGGCTGCGAGAAGTGCCGCATCCCCTACCGTGAGATTCCGGTGAAGCGCGCCCTCGAACTGGAGCCGTTTCTCAATCCGAAAATCCTCGCCGCCGTGCAAGTGCCCGACGGCGTGTTTGAGCCGTTCCGCTTCTGCCTGGCTTTCCTGGCCACCGCGCGCAAGAACGGCGCCGTGGTCCGCACCTATACCGAGGTGACGGATCTGATGCGCTCTGGTCAGAGTATTACCGGCGTGAAAGTCCGGGATCATCGCGCCGGGAAGACGGAAGTCATCGGGGCCGACATGGTCGTGAACGCCACCGGCCCGTGGGCGGAGAAGATTGCCGCGATGGGCGGGGTGGATGTGCCGGTCTCGCCGACCGCCGGGGTGATGGTCACCGTCAACAAGCGGTTGAACAACATGGTCATCAACCGGCTGGACAAACCCTCCGACGGCGACATCGTCGTGCCGCAAAGGATGACGTCCATCATCGGCACCACCTCGTGGACGATCCTTGACCCCGATCAGATTGAAATCCCGAAAGACCACATCGAGCGGATGATCCAAAAGGGCCGGGAGCTGATCCCCGCCATTCAATACACGGTCACCCGCGGGGTGGGCGCAGCCGCCCGCCCTCTGATCCGCAAAGCGAATGCGGACGAGCGCGAGATCAGCCGCACGTTCGAATGCTTTGATCACACGCGCGACGGCGTGGAAGGCTTTGTGACGATCTCCGGGGGCAAGACGACCACCGCGCGCGGCATGGCCGAAAAGGTCACGGACGTGGTGAGCGCGAAGCTGGGCCACCGGGTGGAATGCCGCACGCGCGCCACACCCCTGCTCTCGTATCGGTTGTTCTACAATTAATTCGATGTCCATTCAAGTTGCCATTAAAGTTTTCCGTTATCAGGCTGGTTCCAACCCGCGTTTCGAGAAGTATCAGGTCACAGTTCCCGACGACGCCAATGTGATTGACGCGATTGAGGCGGTCTGGTCACAACACGACCGCACATTCCTGTTCCGCCACGCCTGCCATCATGCCTCGTGCGGCACGTGCGCGGTGCGCCTCAACGGCTACGAACAACTCCCCTGCATTGTGTCGGTGAAGGAAGCGCTGGCGGGGCGCGAGGCGCTGGTGGTCGAGCCGCTCCGCAACTTTCCGCTGATCGGCGATTTGGTGGTGGATGTGGCGGGCTTCTTCCAAAAACAGGCGGCCTCCGGCATGGCTATCATCCGCGAGGCCGAGCCGAGCCTCGACGGGCGGCCCTATCAACACGCGGAAACCTTCACGGAGGCGGGGCGCCTCGACAACCGCCCCTACAGCCGTTTCGAGAACTGCATCGAGTGCGGCATCTGCCTCAGCGCCTGCCCCACCATGTCGGCGACGGACAAGTTCTTCGGCCCGGCAGGACTGGCCGCGATTCAGCGCGCTGTCTACACGACGCAGGACCGCCAACAGAAGTCGCGGTTGCTGGCGCTGGCCGACGGCGAACAGGGGGTTTGGCGTTGTCACAGCGCCTTTGAGTGTACGGAAGCCTGTCCTCAGAACGTGGACCCGGCGGGGGCGATCATGGCGTTGCGGCGCGAATTGATTGCGAGCAAAGTGAAGAAATTGTTTGGAGGCTGACGATGCGACAGGATTCAAAACTCCGCCGCGTCTGGCAGTGGGGCGACGTGCGCCGCCGCAAGGCGGGGATGTGGGCCTACGCGCTCAATCGTATCACCGGACTCGGGCTGGTGCTGTACCTGTACATCCATCTCGCGGTGTTGAGCCTGCTGGCGGGCGGCCCGGCGGCCTGGGATCCCTTCATCCAAGTCATGCGGTCGCCGTTTTTTTACACGCTCGACGTGATCCTCATCGCCGGCTGGTTGATCCACGGCCTCAACGGGTTGCGCGTGATCATCACCGGCGTCGGCCTGGGGCTGGGGGCGCAGAAGGCGCTGTTCGTCGGGTTGATGGTCGTGGCCGCCATCGCTCTCATCATCATGGGCGTCATGGTGTTCAGGAGTTGAAGTATGGAAACGCACATGGACGAGGCCGCCGCGCGCGCGCCGGCGGCCAGTTGGGCCTGGATCTGGCAGGCCATCACCGGCCTGGGCCTGATCGGCCTGCTGACCTTGCACATGGTAGCCCAGCATTTCGTCGCCGAAGGCGGCATCCGCGATTACGCCGACGTGGTGGCTTACCTGCGCCATCCGGTCATCCTCGTGCTCGAAGTGCTCTTCCTGATCACGGTGACGGCCCATGCCCTGCTGGGGGTGCGCGCGGTCTTGTTCGACCTGGGTCTGAGCGAAAGCGGTGAGAGGCGCGTGACGCAGGTGTTGTGGGTCATCGGCGTCTTGACCGTGGGCTACGGTTTCTGGCTGACCTGGGCGATCCTCAATCATCCCTGACCCGGCGGCGGCGATGGATTGGGAAGCGGCGTTCGCGCCCTACACAGAAGACACCTACCGCGCCGCGCTGGAGATGATCGCGCCGGACGACGTGGCGCTCGACATCGGCGCGGGCGACCTGCGCTTCGCCCGCCGGGCGGCGGCGCGCGCCCGACGCGTCATCGCCATCGAACGACGGGCCGAACTGTTGACGGGCGCCTGCCCTCCCAATCTGGCCGTGCTCTGCGGCGACGCGCGCACGCTGCCTTTTCCATCCGGCGTCACCGTGGGAGTGCTCCTCATGCGCCATTGCCGCTGCTTCCGGCGCTACGCCGCCAAACTGCGCGCCGTCGGTTGCCAACGCCTCATCACCAACGCGCGCTGGGGCATGGATGTGGAATGTGTATCTCTCGCACCTCAACCACACTTTGATTCAGCCGAGCCGGGCTGGTACGCCTGCCTGTGCGGCGCGGTGGGCTTCAAACCGGGTCCGCCCGAGGCCATCACCCTGGAAACACTTCAGCGC
>DAOTXG010000070.1:0-9208 GCA_034435515.1 Anaerolineales bacterium | reverse complement strand
TGGCGCCCAGGGTCACCCGGTCGCACAACCCGTTGTAGGCGAAGGTGTAGGTCACGGTCGGCCCCGAGTTCAGTTTCACCAGCCGGTTGGCGCTGTTGTAAGTATAGGTGTACCCGCCCCCGCTCAGCAAGTTCCCATTGTTGTCCCAGATGTGTGTCAGACCGTCCACGCTCACCAACCGGTTCGCCACGTCGTAGGTGTACACGTGCGTCTCGGCCAGGAAGACCTGCGTCCGCCGGTTGCCGACCGCATCGTACGTGTAGGTGTACACCTTGCCGTCACTGTAATTCGCGCTCGTCAGGCGGTAGAGCGCGTCGTAGCCGTAGGTGATGGTGATCAACGACGTGGACGTGCTGGCCTCGGTGATCTTCGCCACGAAGGCGTCGCTCGCGCTCCCGCTCAGGCTCGTATCATGCGCGCCATCCGTCACTGGGAAGTTGCTCGAAAGTCAGAAAATCAATCGCGTTTGACTGTCCCCCTCAAAACCCATAGAATAATCCCCATCCCCGCTACGAGGAAGAACCGGATGCCCGAATTCGCGGTCGAGTTACGCAACGTCAGCAAGCGCTTCCCTGGCCCGTCCGGCGAAGAGGTCGTCGCCGTCAATCACGTCACCCTGCAAATCCGCGACGGCGAGTTTTTCTCGATGCTCGGCCCGTCGGGCTGCGGCAAGACGACCAGCCTGCGGATGATCGCCGGGTTCGAGCTGCCCACCGAGGGCGAGGTTTTCATCCACGACCGGCCCATGGGCCAGACCCCGCCTTACCGGCGCCCGGTCAACACCGTCTTCCAGAACTACGCGCTCTTCCCGCACATGTCCATCGGCGAGAACGTGGCCTTCGGGCTGGAGATGAAGGGCGTGCCCAAGACCGAAATCGGCCCGCGCGTCCGGCAGGCGCTGGAGATGGTGCGCCTGCCCGGCTACGAGAAGCGCCGGCCCCGGCAGCTCTCCGGCGGCCAGCAGCAGCGGGTGGCCCTGGCCCGCGCGCTCGTCAACCGCCCCGAAGTGCTCCTGCTCGACGAGCCGCTCGGCGCGCTCGACCTGAAACTGCGCAAGGAGATGCAGTTAGAGCTGAAGACGCTCCAGCGCGAAGTCGGCATCACCTTCGTCTACGTCACCCACGACCAGGAAGAAGCGCTGACGATGAGCGACCGCATCGCGGTGATGAGCCAGGGCGTGGTGCGGCAGGTCGGCCTCGCCAGCGAGATTTACGAAGAGCCGAACTCCCGCTTCGTCGCCGATTTCATCGGCGAAACCAACTTCATCGAGGGCGCACTCCAGGCGGTGAATGGCAACTACGCCGACTTCAAGGCTGGCGGTCTCCAGTTCACCGCCGTCGTCCCGCCGGGCGCGAGCCGGAGCGGCGCCGCGACGCTGGCCGTGCGCCCGGAGCGCATCCGCCTGACACAGACGCCGCCCGACGATACGCCCAACGTTTTTCAGGGCATCATTCGCGAGAGCATTTACATCGGCGTCGACACGCGCTACCTGGTCGAGTTGTCGCCGGCCATCAGCCTGCGCGTGCGCCAGCAAAACAGCGTCCCCGTCGGCATACCGGCCCTGGAAGGCCCGGCCGGGGTGAGCGTCTGGGTGTCCTGGCTGCCGGACAACGGGCGCATCCTGGTGGAGTGACGTATGCTGAACCTGGTCCGGCGTCATCGTAGTCTGCAGGTCGCCTCGCTGCTGGCGCCTGGCGCGCTCTGGCTGCTGCTGTTCTTCAACTTGCCGCTGGTCATCGTCCTGTTCATCAGCCTGGTCGAGCGCGGGCGGGCGGGGGGCGTCAAAGCGCCGCCCGTGTTCACCCTGGAGAACTACCAGCAGTTTTTCGACCCGCTCTACCTGGGCATCTTTTACAATTCCGTCCGCATCGGCGTCATCGTCACGCTCGTCTGCCTCCTCGTCGGCTACCCCCTGGCCTTCTTCATCGCGCAGCGCCACCCGCGCTGGCGCGGCGCGCTGCTGCTGCTGGTGATGATCCCTTTCTGGACGAACTTTCTGGTGCGCACCTACGCGCTCAAGCAGGTTTTGGGCGCGGAGGGCGTGATCAATTCCATCCTGCTCGGCCTCGGCCTGATCAGCCGCCCGCTCGACCTGCTCTTCAACGAGTTCGCCGTGCTGGTCGGCCTGGTCTACGGTTACCTGCCGTTCGCCGTCCTGCCCATGTATGCCTCCATCGAGAAGTTTGATTTCACGCTCGTCGAGGCCGCCGCCGACCTGGGCGCGAACCTGCGGCGCGCGTTCCTGCGCGTGATGCTGCCGCTGACCCTGCCGGGCGTCATCGCCGCCTTCGTCCTGGTGTTTGTGCCGGTGGTCGGCGCGTTCATTACCCCCGACATCATGGGCGGCGGCAAGGTGGAGATGATCGGCACCCTCATCAACCGCCAGTTCGGCGTGGCGCGCAACTGGCCCTTTGGGTCGGCCATCTCGCTCGTCCTCATGGCGCTGGTGCTGATCGGCGTGATTGCCTACTTCCGGTCTGGCGCAGAGGAGCAGCGCGTGCTGTGAAAAAGGTCGGGTGGTGGTCGCTAAATCTGAATGCGGTCACGGTCTTCAGTTTTCTATATCTGCCGGTCCTGATTCTGATCGTCTTTTCGTTCAACAACACGCGCTCTGTCGCCGTGTTCACCGGTTTTTCGTTGGAATGGTGGGCCAGGCTATCCACCAACCGCGAATTGCTGGACGCCGCCCGGAACAGCCTGCTCGTCGGCCTGACGGCCACCGCCGCCGCGACGGTCATCGGCACGCTCACCGCGCTGGTCCTGGACCGTTACCGCTTTCGCCTGCGCCGGGCGTTCGACGCCAACCTGTATCTGCCCATCGTCATCCCCGAAATTGTGATGGGCATTGCGCTGTTGCTCTTTTTCAATCAGGCGCTCTTTCCAGTCATCGAGTTCCTGACCGGGGCCAGACTCGCCACCGGTTTGCCGACGATTACCATTGCACACATCGCGTTTGACATCCCCTTTGTCTACGTGATCGTCCGGGCGCGGCTGGCCGATTTCGACCGCGCTTTTGAAGAGGCCGCGCAAGACCTGGGGGCGGACGAGTGGCGCACCTTTCAGCGCGTGACCCTGCCCCTGATCATGCCGGGCATCGTCGGCGGCGCGCTGATGGCCTTCACGCTGTCGTTAGACGATTATCTCATCACGGTCTTCACCAAAGGCGTGCGCGAACAGACGATGCCGCTGTACATCTACAGCCTGGTGCGCCGGGGCGTGACCCCCGAGATCAACGCCCTCTCCACGGCGCTGTTGATCGGCTCGATGGGGCTGGTCGGCCTCTCGCTGGCGGCGCAGGGCGGCGGCCCGCTGTTCACGCGGGCCATGGGCATCGGCGCCGGCGCCGGCCTGATCGTTTACGGGGTCACCGGCGTCGCGTGGATCGTCGTGGGCGGCCGGTGGGCGGCCGGCGCGCTGTTGATCCGGCTGGCGCCGCTGCTGTTGCTCCTCTGGCTGCGGCGCGCCCTGCCCGACTGGCGGCTTGACCTGCGCGAGGCCAACCGCGCGGGCCGCGTGCTGGCCCTGCTGGCCCTGGGCCTGGCGGGCGGGGCGGCTTTCGTCTCCGTGCTGTTGCTCTCTCTGTGAGAGTGAGTCTATAATCCAGGCGAAGGCCGGGCGGTGAGGCGCACGCCGACGACGGCTAAACTCATCGGAGCACACGATTGATTCACACTGGAGGAGAGAAATGAAGACCAAAACCTGGCTGTACCCCTTACTGGCGGCGGCCCTGCTGCTGGCCGCTTGCGGCGGGCCGACGGCCAGCCCCACCCCGGCCGGCCTCGGCGCGGCCCCCACGGGCGACAATCCGTGCGGCGACAAAAGCCGATTGTCCCAAGAACTTCAGTTGTACACGTGGGTCGAATACCTTGACCCGGCGCTCAAGGAGCAATTTGAAAGCGAGTGCGGCGTCAAGATCGTCGAAACCAACTATGACTCTAATGAGACGCTGCTGGCGACGCTGCAGGCGGGCGGCGTGGGTTACGACCTCATCGTGCCGTCGGATTACATGGTTCAGACGCTGATCAGCGAGGGGATGCTCCTGGAGTTGGATTTCAGCCTGATCCCCAACTACAAGAATATGGGCCAGGGGCACGTGGGACAGTATTTTGACCCGGAGCAGACATACGTGGTGCCCTACTTCTGGGGCACCTCCGGCTTTGCGGTGGACACGACCGTGATCCCCAACCCGGAGGCGAGCTGGAAGATGGTGTTTGAGCCTGGCCCGGAGGTGTGCGGCAAGATCAGCATGCTCGACGACGAGCGCGAGACGATGGGCGCAGCGCTCATGTATTTGGGCTACCCGATCAACGACACCGACCCGGCTCACCTCGAAGAAGCAAAGAACGTGCTGGTCAAGCAATCGGAATGCGTCAAAGCCTACGACAGCCAGACCAACGACGACCTGCTCATCCAGGGCGAGACGGTCATTGCCCACATCTGGACCGGCGATGCGATCCTGGCGGGCGACCCGGCTGCCGGCGGGCGCGAGGGCATTGTGTATCTGATCCCCAAAGAGGGGTGTACCATCTGGCAGGATAACATGGCGATCCCCAAGGGTGCGCCCAATGCCTATACCGCCCATATCTTTATCAACTATCTGGCCGACGCTCAGCGCGCCGCCCAGAATGCGGCCTTTGTCGGTTACGGCACCCCGAACGAGGCGGCGAAAGCGCTGCTGTCCCCGGACATGCTGGGCAACCCGGGCATCTATCCTCCTGCCGATACGTTTGGGCACCTGCAGTGGATCGAAGACGTAGGCGACGCGCTGGAAGTGTACGACCGCTTGTGGACGGAGTTCAAGGCGGCCGCCGGCGGCTAACCCCTAAGTAACTCCTCAAAAGTTTTCCCTACTTTTTTGCTCCCGCCGGATTTGTAATCCGGCGGCCAGGCGGCGGATTGCAAATCCGCCGCGAGCGTGAGAAAAAGTAGTAAGAAGTTTTGGATACTTACTTAGGCGGCGGACAGCCGTTCGATCTGCCTCCCGCCATTCCTTATTTCGACCGGCGAGGGCATGGGCGTCCATGCCCTCGTTTCATCGGGTACGACCTGAGTTCACGGCTCAAGCGACATGCGCGAAGAGAGACCAACATGAAAGTCTTGCTCGTTGGCGTCGGGGGCGTGGGTGAGGCGATGGCCGTCGTCGCCCGCGACCGCCTCTGGCTGGAAAAGATGATCCTCGCAGACTACAACGTGAAGCGCGCCCGCGAGGTCTGGCGCCAACTCGGTTCGCCGAAGAAATACCGCGTGGAGCGGGTAGACGCTTCTAACAAACAACAGATCATCGCCCTCGCCAAAAAGCACCAGGTTGACCTGATTATGAATGCGGTTGACCCGTTGTTCAACGAGGCCATTTTCGGCGCGGCCTTCAAATACGGCTGCGCCTACATGGACATGGCGATGACCCTCTCGCGCCCCCACCCCGCGCAACCGTTCCAAAAGTGCGGGGTGAAGCTCGGCGACTACCAGTTCGAGCGCGCAGAGAAATGGGCTAAAAAGGGGCGGCTGGCACTGGTCGGGATGGGCGTCGAGCCGGGCCTGTCCGACGTCTTCGCCCGCTACGCCGAAAAACATCTCTTCGACGAGATTGACGAGATCGGCGTACGTGACGGCTCGAACATCGAGGTGCACGGCTACGAATTCGCCCCCAACTTCTCCATCTGGACGACGATTGAGGAGTGTCTCAACCCGCCCGTGATCTGGGAAAAGGCGCGCGGCTGGTTCACGACCGAGACCTTCTCGGAGCCGGAGACTTTTACCTTCCCGGAGGGCATCGGCCCGGTCGAGTGCGTCAACGTCGAGCACGAGGAAGTCCTGCTGATCCCGCGCTGGGTCAAGTGCCGGCGCGTTACGTTCAAGTACGGCCTGGGCCTCCAGTTCATCAACGTGCTCAAGACCCTGCACATGCTTGGCCTCGACAACAAAGAGCCGGTCAAAGTCAAAGGCGTCCAGGTCGCGCCGCGCGACGTGGTGGCGGCCTGTCTCCC
Source organism: Anaerolineales bacterium (assembly GCA_034435515.1). GTDB lineage: Bacteria > Chloroflexota > Anaerolineae > Anaerolineales > UBA6663 > DATDRS01. Next base: position 3,224 of record DAOTXG010000070.1, on the reverse strand, counting down.
GGACCCCGCCCGGCTCGGCGACCACATGGCCGGGAAGACCTGCGCCGGAACCTGGGTGAAAGGCATGAAAGACGGGAAGCCCCGCGAGGTCTATCTGTACCAGGTGGCCGACAACGAGACCTGCCTGAAGAAGTATGGCGTGCAGGCGGTCGTCTGGCAGACGGCGGTCAACCCCGTCATCGCCATGGAGCTGCTGGAGACCGGCGCGTGGGGCGGCAGCGGCGTACTTGGGCCGGAAGCCTTTGACCCCGACCCCTTCCTTGCCCTGATGCCCGCCTACGACTTTCCCTATGGCCTGCAAGAGATGCCTCCAGCGTAATCGCGTCCGAAATCTTTCAATCTCTCAAACATGCGCGCTAATTCGCGTCATTCGCGGCAAAGAAGGAGAAAGCGCAATGGACTATACTCATCTTGGCCGCACGGGCCTGAAAGTGAGCCGCCTGTGCCTGGGCACGATGAACTTCGGCCCGTTCACGACCGAAGCCGACTCGTTCGCCATCATGGATCGCGCGCTGGAGTTGGGCCTTAACTTCTTCGACACGGCCAACGTCTACGGTCGGAAGACCGGCGAGGGCGTCACCGAGCAGATCATTGGGCGGTGGTTCGCGCAGGGCGGCGGCCGCCGCGAGAAGGTGGTCATCGCCACCAAAGTGTTCGGGCGCATGAGCGAGTGGCCGAATGACTCGCGCCTCTCGGCGCGCCACATCCGGCAGGCCTGCGAAGGCAGCCTGCGGCGGCTGCAGACCGACTACCTTGACCTCTACCAGATGCACCATATTGACCGCACCGCGCCCTGGGAGGAAATCTGGCAGGCGATGGAAGTGCTGGTGCAGCAGGGCAAGGTGTTATACGCGGGGAGCAGCAACTTCGCGGGCTGGCACATCGCGCAGGCGCAGGAGGCTGCGCGGGCGTGGAACTGCCTGGGGTTGGTCTGCGAACAGTGCCTCTACAACATCAAGGACCGCCTGGTCGAGCTGGAAGTCCTGCCCGCCTGCCGCGCCTACGGGTTGGGCGTGATCCCGTGGAGCCCGCTGGCCGGGGGCAAGTTGGGCGGCGCGTTGAAGAAAGCCGCCGAGGGCCGCCGTGCCGAGACGCAGCGGCAGAAAGAAATCAAAGCGCACCTGCCGCAACTGAAAGCCTACGAAGCGCTGTGCCGGAAAATTGGCGAGAAGCCGGCGGACGTGGCGCTCGCCTGGTTGTTGCACAACCCCGTGGTCACCGCGCCCATCGTCGGCCCGCGCACCCTGGAGCAACTCGACGGGAGCCGGCGCGCGTTGAAGATCAAACTCTCGCCAGAGACTTTGAAGAAACTGGATGGCATCTGGCCTGGCCCCGGCGGCGAAGCGCCGGAGGCGTTTGCCTGGTAACTCTAATGCGTAACATGTACCTCAACGGCCAATTTACCGCCGGCGCTTCGACGGACGTGATCGAAGTGCGTAACCCCGCCACCGAAGAGGTGTTGGATACGGTCCCGCGCGGGACGCCGCAGGACGTGGCAGCGGCGGTGGGCGCGGCCCGCGCGGCTTTCGAGAGGTGGCGGCGTACCCCGGCCAACGAGCGCGCCAAACTGCTGCACGAGGCCGCCGCGCGCATCCGCGCGCACTGGGAGCAGCTCGTCCGGTTGTTGACGCTGGAAGAGGGCAAGCCCGTCCCCGAAAACGCCGAGGAACTGGAATGGACGGCCAACACGTTCGACTATTACGCCGAACTTGGGCGGCACGAGCGCGGCCGGGTGCTCCCCTCGGCCGAAGAGTCGCAACTCAACCTCGTCCTCAAAGAACCCTACGGCGTGGCGGCCTGCCTCGTCCCCTGGAATTACCCGCTGCTGCTCATGGCGTGGAAGGTCGCGCCCGCGCTGGCCGCGGGCAACACCGTTGTCGTCAAACCCTCGGAGATGACGCCGCTCACCGCGCTCTACCTGGCCGAGCATTGTTTCGCGCATCTTCCGGCGGGCGTCGTCAACGTGGTGACAGGCTACGGCAAGGAAACGGGCGAGGCGTTGGTCACACACCCCGACGCGCCGGTCATCGCTTTCACCGGCAGCCTCGCCACCGGCCGGCGCATCGCCTCGCTCGCCGCGCCGCTGATGAAAAAACTGCACCTCGAGCTCGGCGGGAAGGATGCGTTTGTGGTGGCCGAGGACGCCGACCCCGCAGTGGCGGCGAAGGCGCTGGCGTACGCCGCGCTCCTCAACGCCGGGCAGGTCTGCACCAGCGCCGAGCGCGTTTACCTCCCCCACAACAAAGCCGCGCAGTTCACCGAGGCGTTGGTCGAGCACGTGCGGGGCCTGCGCCTCGGGCCCGGCCTCGACCCGGCGACCGACGTGGGGCCGATGATCGGAGCGCCCTACCGCGCCAAAGTCGAGCGGCACGTCGAGGAGGCGAGGGCCAGGGGCGCTAAAGTGCTGGCCGGAGGCCGCCGCCCCCCGGAGTTGCCGCGCGGCTATTTTTACGAGCCGACCATCCTCGCCGGGGTGGATCACAGCCTGGCGATCATGCGCGAGGAGACCTTTGGCCCGGCCATCCCGCTGATGGAATATCGCTCCTTCGACGAGGCCATCGCCCTGACCAATGATTCGGAGTACGGCCTGGGCGCCTGCCTGTTGACCGGCGACCCCGCGAAGGCGAAACAGTTCTTTGAAGAAGTCAAGGCGGGGACGGTGTGGATCAACGACCCGCTCACCGACAACTACGCCGGGCCGTTCGGCGGGATGAAGATGTCCGGCGGCGCGCGCGAACTGGGGCAGGAGGGGCTGGACGAGTTCCGCGAAACCAAGCACGTGCACTGGGATTTCAAGATGGGGATGAAAGAGTGGTGGTATCCGTACGGGAAGGAATGAAAGACCTGCCAGGTCCAGGAGATCATGCGATGAACAACAAAGTCTACCTCCAACGCCCCTTGGCCCCGGACGAACTGCTCGGCCACGTGGCCTACGACGGCAAAGTCTACGAGAGCCGCTTCGGGCCGGACAAGTACGTGGGCCGCGTGGAACTCGACACGGGCAAGGTTTACGAGGCCCGGCTGGGGCCGGACAAATATGTCGGCCAGGTGATGCTCGACAGCGGCCAGGTCTACCGCCACAAGCCCATGGCCGCCGACGAGTATCTGGGTTCGGTGGACGGCGACGGCCGGCTGTTTCGCCACAAGCCGCTGGCCGCCGACGAGTATGTGGGCCAGGTCGCCGAGATGACCTCCTACGCCCACGCCGGCGCGGCGTTTTTGCT
>DAOTXG010000069.1:0-2270 GCA_034435515.1 Anaerolineales bacterium | reverse complement strand
ATGGAAAATTTAGCGCGCCACCTCGAACGCATTCGAGCCTATCGCCCCGACCTGGCTCACGTCACGGTCCAGGTCAGCAGCGAGGGCCAGGTCAACGACGTCGTCATCTTCGGCGGCGAGTGGGTCGCGCGCTTCCCCAAGAATGATTGGGCCAGGCAGAGGCTGGCGCAAGAGGCCCGGATTCTCGACCTCGTCCGCCGTCACGTCTCTCTGCCCGTCCCGGTCTTTGAGCATCCCGCCGACGATTTTGTGATGTACCGCCTCCTCCCCGGCGCGGCGCTCACCCAGCGCGAGATTTTGGGGCAGGCGGAGCGCATTCAAGCGCAAATCGTGGAGCAGCTCGCCGTCTTTCTGCGCCAACTCCACGCCATTCCCCGGAGTGAAGTGGAGCAGCACGGCATCACGACAGCCGACTCGGCGCGCGGCCCCGCCGAGTGGGAGGCTATGTTCCGTGAGGCGGAGCGCGAACTGTTTCCCCTGCTGATGGCGGACGCCCGCGAATGGGTGACTGATCTCTTCGCCCCGGTGTTGGAGGGCCGCCTGAGTCTGGAGCACACGCCCGCGCTCATTCACGGCGACCTCGGCCCCTATCACCTTCTCTTTGACCGCGAGCAGAAGCGGCTCAACGGCGTGATTGACTTCGGCACGGGCGGATTAGGCGACCCCGCCGACGACTTCGCCTGCCTCATCAACGCGCTGGGCGAGAGTTTCCTGCGGCGCATGGCTAAGTTTTACCCGGAGATCGAGGCGGCGATAGACCGGGCGCGCTTTATGGCCGGGACGCTGGAAGTCCAGTGGGCGTTGGGCGGCCTGCGCACCAAAGACCTCTCCTGGTTCACCGTCCACCTGGGCCGCGCGCGGGACGTGAGGCCGATGGGCGCGGCGTGGGAGTGAAGGTTTTGCGAGTTGCCGCGATTTCAATCGCCGGCCGTTTGCAATACTTCAAGGCAGGGTAGGGAATAAGGTCTTTTGCCGCGAATTACGCGAATGAGCGCGAATTTTTGGTGCGATTCGTGACGAAAGAAGAAGACGGATTAACAGAATGAACGGATCGGGCTGAGTGACGACTAAATCCGCTCATTCTGCATCCGCCCATTCCGCAAATCCGTCTTCTCCACTTTGCTACCCTTCGATAGGGCGGCGCCGAAGAAGCCTGGGCGCAAGGCCGGGCATCCGGCCGCGCATCGCGCCGTCCCCCACTCGCCCGTAACCATACACCGTCGCCGCATCCCCCTGGTCGCTCATCAGCGTCCCATATAGGTCGTACCACCGCGCCGGGGCCAGCCGCCACTGCCTGTTGTCATTGGCTATCCAGGCGACCTAGGGCACAGCATTGGTAGATTCGGACAAAACATCCCCCACATCGAATTGCCACACTTCCTTCTCACGCACACTATCGCCTACATAGCGGATGCCATAAATCGTCTTGTCGTCTGCCGACCAAATGAAATCGCTGAACACGCCTTCGGCCACGAGCTGGGTTTCACCATTCGCGACAGAATAAACCCATAATCCTTCAGTGCCCCTGGAGCCTACTTGCCCATTGAAGGCCACGAAACGCCCGTCTGAAGACCACCGCGGTTTTCCTATTCGATACACATTTTTCAGAACGACCTTTGGTTCAAGCGTCTGAACATCGATCAGGCACAACAGCCAACGGCCTGTAATTCGGCTAATGCCTCGGCGGTTGATGGCGTCGGTGCTGGCGAAAAAGGCGACCGTTGAGCCATCCGGTGACCAAGCCGGCGCCGTGGCATTGCCCGTGCTGGGCACACCATCCCGATTGAAGCCTACAAAGGCGGTCTCCAGTGAGAAACTCTTTCCATTTGCTTGGATTGTGCCGGTGACAGGCCGAGCTCCGATTGTATCAATCCAGTACAAGCCGGAGAAGAGGCTCCCAAAAGAAACCACAGCATGAGAAGCAGAGGGGTCCCATGCAAATAACGCACTCTCATCAATCGGGAGCGTCGAGGAGATAAGGAGCGACGTAGTCCCTTGCCCCTCATCATATGCTAAGAGATAGCTTGCCGCCTGCTGGGGCGCTATCTGTGTGCAGTAGCCACGTATAGCGAGACGGCCATCGGCCAGCCGAAGAAAGCCGCTGTAGTAGATGGCATAATCGCACTTAAATAGGCGTTCCAGCACTATTTTCTGTCGCCCCCCTCGAGGGTGATATAGTTAATCTCTTCCGGGGAATCTCCGATTGGGATACCATACTGATCGGCCAGGGTGATGGCGACATCGCCGTTCTGCGTCTGGAAGAATAAGTC
>DAOTXG010000068.1:0-3195 GCA_034435515.1 Anaerolineales bacterium | reverse complement strand
CAGGCCCCACAAGCCTGGGAGATCACGACGGGTTCGATCTCTGTGACGCTCGCCATCATTGATACAGGAATTGACTTCAACCATCCCGACCTGGCATCTCAACTCTGGATCAATCCAGGCGAAATTCCGGCGAATAGCCTGGATGACGACCAGGATGGCTACGTGGACGATTGGCGCGGTTGGGACTTCGTCGGCGACGACAACCTGCCGCAGGATGACATGGGGCACGGCACACACGTGGCCGGTATCGCGGGCGCAGCGGGTAACAACCTGGTGGGCATTGCCGGGATCACCTGGAATGTGCGCCTCATGCCGCTTAAAGTATTGGACAACCGGGGGGAAGGCGCCAACATGGATCTGGCGCTCGCCATCCATTGGGCCGTGGATCACCAGGCGAACGTCATCAATCTCAGTTTAGGTGATCCTCCTCCCGACCCGGTCATGAAAGAGGCAGTGGATTACGCTTATGCTCAGGGAGTTACCGTCATCGCCGCCGCCGGAAATACGGGCCGGCCGGGCGTGCTCTACCCCGCCGCCTATCCCCCTGCTCTGGCTGTCGCAGCCACCGACGCAAATAACCGTGTGGCCTGGTTCTCTTCCTCCGGCCCGGAGGTGGATGTGGCCGCGCCGGGTGTAGGCATTTATTCGACGTATTGGACCGCCAGCGGCGGCAGCACCTATCAAACACTCTCCGGCACCTCAATGGCGACGCCGCACGTCGCGGGGGCGGCGGCGCTGCTGGCCGGCTTGCCGCAGTTTGACACACCCGATAAAATTCGCACGGCCTTAGAAGCGACGGCGCTTGACCTGGGCGCGCCGTGCCGTGATGCGCAGTACGGCGCGGGGCTGGTGCAGGTCTTTGCGGCGCTGAACTACGATCCACTGGATGACCGCGCCAAACGCTGTTACTTCTTCCCCTTCATCGCTGGCGGCGGTCAACCTTGAAGCCCGGTTAACGATAGACACGATTAATGGAATCAGACACGAGACAACCTGCTGCCTCGCCAGAGGCGGCGCCTCCAGCCAGTGGATCGGGGTTAAGTGAGCGCGAACTGGAAATTCTGCGCCTGGTGGCCACCGGCGCCAGCAACAAGGAAATCGCGCACAAACTGGTGATCAGCCCCAACACGGTTAAGGTTCACCTGCGCAACATCTTTGCCAAGATTAACGTCGCTTCGCGCACCGAGGCGACGGTTTACGCCATCCGCCTCGGCCTGGTGAAATTGCCGGGCGCGGTCGGCCAGGGTGACTCTCCCCGGACTGCCCCGTCGGAAGCCGGGACCCCCTCGTTCCCGCTCACCGCGCCTCAGGCCGATAGCCTCGCTTCTCCGCCGCTAGAGGGCGTAACCGCAAGACGACGGCGATGGTGGTATGCGGGCGGCATCGGCGCAACAATAGTGATACTGTTCCTCAGCCTCTGGATCGCGCGAACCGCCCAGCCCACAGCCACCACCTCCACCAGCCCCCAGCCTGCGCCCACCCCTGTCCGCTGGAGCAATAAAGCCCCTTTGCCCACGGCCCGGAGCGCGCTTGCCGCCGCAGCCTACGAAAACCAAATCTATGCCATCGGCGGGGAAACGAGCAGCGGCGTCACCGGAATGGTCGAGCGCTACGATCCGAACGTGAACGCCTGGCAGAGCCTCACCGCCAAACCTGTCGCCGTCGCTGACGTCAACGCCGCCGTCGTTGGAGGGAAAATTTACGTCCCCGGCGGCCGGCTGGCCTCCGGCGAGATCACTAATACTCTGGAGGTGTACGATCCCCGGACTGATCAATGGGAGAAGCGCGCGCCAGTGCCCAGCGTCGTGAGCGCTTATGCTTTGGTGGCCTTTGAAGGAAGGCTTTATCTGTTCGGCGGCTGGAATGGTGTCAGTTACCTGGCTTCCACTTACGAGTATGACCCGGCGAGCGATGAATGGGTCGAACACACGCCCATGCCCAGCGCACGCGGTTACCTCGGCGCGGCAGTGGCGGCCGGAAGGATCTACGTCATCGGCGGGCAAAATGTCCAAGGCATTCTGGCGGTCAACGAAGAATACACACCCGAAGCCGACGTCCGCGACGGAACGCCCTGGCGCGTGCGCGCGCCCCTGCCGGAGGGGCGTTCCAGCATGGGCGTCGCCAGCGTTGCCGATCTCATCCATACAGTGGGCGGCGAAAGCGCTGCCGGCAACAGTTCGGCGCTCGAATATTTCCCGCAAGCCGACCTGTGGCAGACCTTCGCCTCGCCCCGTTCAGGCGATTGGCCGGGCCTGGCTCTGGCGGTGGTCGAGACCAAGTTACACGCCATCGGCGGAAAACACAGAGCGGAGTTGACCGCCGACCATTTGACCTATCAGATACTCTTCACTATTTCCTTGCCCATCATTCAATAAATGAGTCTATCATGACCTCTTCCCATCCCTCACACCCCAAACTTTTAGTGATCGGTTTAGACTGCGCCGCGCCCGAACTGGTGTTCGAGGCCTGGCGCGACCGGCTGCCCAATCTGAGCCGGCTGATGCGCCGCGGCGCCTACGGCAACTTCCAAAGTTGCACGCCGTGCATCACCGTTCCGGCCTGGAGCGTCATGACCTCCAGCCGAGACCCCGGCGTGCTTGGCATCTACGGCTTCCGCAACCGCGCCGACTATTCGTATGACAAGCTGACCATTGCGACAGGAGCGGCGGTGAAAGCGCCCCGCCTCTGGGACATCCTGGGACAGGCCGGGAAGCGCATCGTGACCATCGGCGTTCCAGGCACTTATCCGCCCCGGCCAGTCAACGGCGCGCAGATCGCCTGCTTTCTCACCCCCCAGACTGTCGCCCTGGATGCCCAGGGGAACAAAGTCGCCAAGACATTCACCTATCCGCCTGAGTTGAGCGCGCAGGTCAATGCCTGGGCCGGAGGCGAATACCTGGTGGACGTCAAGCAGTTCCGTACAGAGAACAAGGATTTTCTCCTGCAGCAGATTTACGACATGACGCGCCAGCACTTCGTCGTCGTCCGGGAGATGATGCGCCGCGAAGCGTGGGATTTTTTCATGTTCGTCGAGATGGGCGTAGACCGCATCCATCATGGGTTCTGGAAATATCACGATCCGGCGCACGTCAAGCATGAGCCGGGCAACCCCTACGAAAACGCTATCCGCGACTACTACGTTTATCTCGACGAGGAAATCGGCCAGTTGCTCGCCCTGCTCGACGACGACACTGC
>DAOTXG010000067.1:0-2354 GCA_034435515.1 Anaerolineales bacterium | reverse complement strand
AATACATACAACTCGCGGACAGTCCTTTTCAAAATGAGGGTCGGATTCAGGCGATTGTGGACCTAAATTGGGATGGCGTTGCCGACATCGTCACGGACGGGGTCAGCGTCTTGGGGTGGAACGGCAGGAAGTCCTCGAGATTGCTTTTTGGCGCACCCGACGAGCGGACAGGAGAAATCAGAGAGACTGACCGGTATTACCTCTCAGGCGGCAGAGCCGTTGTCGGCAGGGATGACGAGGGGAATCCACAACTGGTGCTCACGATAGGTATAGGAGATGTGTGCTGTGCCGGTGGTCTCGAACGTGAACGTACCGAGACATGGGCGTGGAACGGCTATCACTTTGCATTGGTCAGAACCGAATACGCGCAGCCGCAGTATCGCATCCACGCCGTTTACGACGGCGACGACGCCTCGCAGGCAGGGGCTTATGACAAAGCCCTCGCTTTTTACCAGCAGGTCATCTCCGACAAATCCCTACTAGGCTGGAGCGAGGATCAACTGCCGGACTCGGTGTATGCTGACTTGGGGTATCCCGCCACGCCGACGCCCGATCCGCGCGAACGCCCGCGCCTGAGCGCCTATGCCCAATACCGCATCCTGGTCGTGCACACTGCGCAGAGAGACCTCACCAAAGCCCAGGCCGCCTACGACGCGCTGCAAAGTGAGTTTTCTGCTGATCCAGTCGCGGGGCCCTACACAGAACTGGCGGCGGCGTTTTGGGACGAATACCGCCGCAGCCAGAGCCTCAGCGCGGCCTGCGACCGGGCAGTGGACTACAGCCTGACGCGCGCCAATGACATTCTCATTCCACTCAGCAGCAGTTTCTATGGCTGGGACGCGCGCGACTATATGCCCGAAGACATGTGCCCGTTTGGAGTTGCCGCATCCTCTCCAACTCCGGCCCCGTTCGCTACTCAAACGCCCAAACCTTCTGCCACGACAAACCCTGCACGCACACTGACCCCACTCCCTTCGTGGACTCCGATCCCGACACTGACGCCCGGCCCCTCGCCGACGCTCGGCCCGGCGATCACGCGCCCGCCCGCGCCCGCCGCGCAGTGTCCCACGCCGGGCGGCCCGCCGCCCGCCATCACTCTGAGCGATACCATGGACGGATATGAATCGCAAATCCTGGCTTATCTCAACACGCACGGCTCGGCGGTCGGCCTGCGGCAGGCGCTCAATCGGCTCGCCGTGCCGAATGAGTACGGCACGATCTCTCTCGCTGTTTCACACGTGCTGGTCCGCGATGTAACGGGGGATAGCGTACCGGATGTGGTTATGGCCCTCACTGCGCCGGGAGGAACCGCCGGCGCAGTCTTTGTCTTCGCGTGCCATGCCGGGCGATATGAGCGCATCGCGGTCTACAAAGATGAATTGGGCGAATACCAGGACATTCTCGATTTCAGCCTGCTGGCTGTCAAAGATATGAATCGGGATGGCGTCGCCGAGATTGTCTTTCACCATTTCGTATGGGGGCAGTTATGCGGCTCGCTGAACGCGTATATCTGCGAGGAGGATACCCGCATCGTTGAATGGGATGGGCAGAAGTTTGCGCCGCTGGTGTTAGAACTGGTGTCAGAGCGCCATGATGATTATGACGCTGGCCTCTATGACTTTATACACACAAACTACGGGAGATATCTCGTCGCCGATACCGACGGTAACGGAACGTTTGAACTCTTGCTAGCGATCCCGCCCGAGGTCTACCTGGGCGGGGGCGCGGGCTGGGTCTGGAGTTACCCGGTGCGCATCCCTGAAATTGAAATCTGGGCCTGGAATGGTCAGGCTTTCACGTTAGCGCGCACCGAGGTCGGGCCGCCCATCTTTCGCATTCACGCGATCCTTGATGGCGAGGGGACCGAGGGTTACGCCAAAGCACTGGCCTCTTACCAGCGTGCGATCTTTGACGAGACGCTCATGAGCTGGGGGCCGCATCAAAACGGCTCTGAGCCTCAACAACGCCTGGGCGACCCCGACGAGCGCCCCCGCCTGAGCGCGTATGCGCGCTATCGCATCATGCTCTTGCACGTCGTTCAGGGCCATCTGCCCGAAGCGCAGGTCGTTTACGACACACTGCAAAGCCAGTTCCCGGCGGGCGCGGTCGGGCATCCCTACGCGGAACTGGCAACTGTCTTCTGGCAGGAATATCAGGCCAGCCAAAACATTGCCGCCGCGTGTGGCAAGGCCATTGCCTATGCGTCGTCCCATGAAAAAGATATCATCGTTCCTCTGGGCCCCGATTTCTACGATCCTGGGGATCACGGGGGGGGGTGGGGAGGGTGGCCATTTTATCCTCGCTACTACCTGTTCGTGCCTGAAGCCATCTGCCCGTTCAAGTAATTGGCTCGT
>DAOTXG010000066.1:0-5381 GCA_034435515.1 Anaerolineales bacterium | reverse complement strand
TCCTTGTGCCACTCCTGATACACCTCGAATTCCCAGGCCACGTTCGGCCGCGGCCCGACCAGGCTCATCTCGCCTCGCAGCACGTTCAGCAACTGCGGCAGTTCGTCCAGGCTCGTCCGGCGCAGAAAACGCCCCAACCGCGTGATGCGCCCCGCGTGGTTGGGCTTGTAGCCACGCGCCGCCGGGCTTGAGCCGACCTGCCCGGCGACGAAGGCTTGCATGAACGCGCGCTCGCCCTCGGCCTCGGGCGTCGGGCGCATGGTGCGAAACTTGAGCAGGCGGAAGCGCCGCCCGCCCAGGCCGAGGCGTTCCTGGATGAACAGCGCGGGCCCTGGCGATTCGAGGCGGATGGCCAGGGCGAGGATGGCCATGAGCGGCAGGGCGAATGGCAGGAGCAACAGGCAGAGCGTCAGATCCAGCAGGCGTTTGCGGAAGAGATACCACTGGCGCTGACGCCCGCCCAGCACCACCGAATAGTTCCTTGAAGGTAGAAACAAGAATTGGCGCACAGCCCACCTCCTTGCTTGACAAGCAAAAACCGGCCCTCGCTCATGGCCGGTTTCGCTACTGACTCCCTGAGGGCGTCACCAATCCAGCGGATTGGCCAGCGACCAAGTAGGCCCTCAGATCATTGCCTCCATAAATCTGCAAGATGGTTTTTAATTTAGAGTTACTGACGGACTAAATTTGCTCTTGCTCGACGGCGCGCCGAGTCAAGGCACTCGGCCCCTCCGACCCTCATCATTCTAACCCAGATATAACCTTATAATATCGGATTTGACTATGGCTTGTCAAGAAGTAATAACAAAGTTAGAGTTTTTTCCAGGCCGTATCCTGAAGGAGTCTTCTGCGGTTAACACAGGTCATTAGTCCTACTCGGATTTATCTGGTTTCCACCCGACCACGCGCCGCCCGATGCGCCCGGCGACCAACGCCAGGCTGCCCCTGATGGCTACTCGCACGACTGGCGCGCCGGCGCCCCCCAGCGCCGTAGTCCCTACCGCTCTGCCAGAGCAAAGGGGCGCTGGCAAAAATTAATAGTCCGATTGGGGAACGAGAATTGTCACGCGACAAGCGGGGGCCCACTGTACGCCCGGTCGAGGACTTCCATCGTATGCAGCACCAGCCGAGGCTTGTTCAATCGCCTCAGGTGCGTCCGGATTTGCACCATGCAGCCAATGTTGCCGGTGACGACCACTTCCGCTCCGGTGCGCAGGATGTTCTGCGCCTTACGCTGGCCGATGGCGTCGGCGAGGGCAGGCTGTTCGATATTGTACGTCCCTGCCGAGCCGCAGCACATGTCGCCTTCCGGGATGTCCAGCAAAGTCACGTTGGGAATGGCGCGTAGCAGGCGGCGCGGGGCCTCGGTGATGCGTTGAGCGTGTGCGAGATGGCAAGCGTCGTGATAGGCGATTGTGAGGGGTTGAGAGGGGGGCGGCGGCTCAATTCCTAATTCGGCCAGAAACTCGCTCACGTCTTTCACTCCGCGCGCGAAGGCCAGCGCCTCTGCTTCCTCGACGCAGCCTTTGAACAACAGCCCATACTCTTTCATGCCAGAGCCGCAACCGGCGGCGTTGGTAATGACGACGTCCGCATCATGGGAGAAGGCGCGCAGGTTCCGGCGGGCAAGGGCGCGCGCGGCGACCTCGTCGCCGTTGTGAATCATCAACGCGCCGCAGCACCCCTGCCCCTCCGGGATGACGACCTCGACGCCGTTCCGCGCCAGCACGCGCAGGGTCGCCCAGTTGATCTCCGGCGCGAGCACTTGCTGGACGCACCCGGCCAGCAACGTCACACGCGCCCGGCGCTTACCCCCCGCGGGATGCACGCGCGGCAAGGGCCTGGCGTTCGGGGGCCAGTGGTCGGGCAGCAGCGAGAGCATGGCCGACAACGCGCCAGGGAGCAGCGCCCGGAGCGGCGCGGCGAGTCTCCCGATCACGGCCGCCAGCCGGAAGCGATTCGGGTACGGCAGCGTCTCGCGCACGAGCCTCCGGGTCAGTTTTTCCACAAGGGGGCGCGGGCGCTGCGCTTCGACTCTGGCCCGGTACGGCGTGAGCAGTTCGGCGTATTGCACGCCGGACGGGCAGGCGGTCACGCACGCCATGCACCCGAGGCAGCGATCCACGAACGGCAGCGTGTCCGCGACCGTGAGGCCGCCCTCGAGCGCCGATTTCATCAAGAAGATGCGGCCACGCGGCGAGTCCATCTCCTCGCCGAGGGTCACGTAGGTCGGGCAGGTGGGCAGGCAAAAGCCGCAGTGGACGCACTTCTCCACCGCGCGCGCCATGTCTTCGCCCACCGGGCCGAGTTGATCAACGGGAATGGTGTGCTGCATACCCTCAGGGTACGGAAAACTTCTGCTGTGGATCGAACACCGCTTTCACCCGCCGCTCGAACGCCTCGCCGATGCGCGCCCCAATCCGCGCGCGGCCTGGCGGCCCGAACACCACCAACCCCGGCAGGCCGAGCGCCGACAACGCCTCGTCGAGCGATTGCGGCGAGTCCGGCGTGGCAATCCACGCCACGTTGCCGCAACTGCTGTACCGCCGCAGAGTCGCGGCGCGTAGCGCCTCTACCTCCACGATGCGTTTCGGTGTGAGCGGCGCTTTCACGAGCGTCCACCCGGCTGGAACCCACGCGAAGTCCCGCGCCAACTGCCACAGCGCGCTCTCGCCGTCGCCGCTCAGCGCCTCGCCGCCGCCGAGCCACGATCGGAGGCGTTCCGCGCGCGCGGGCAGCGCCTCCGGCAATCCCCCCAGGCGCACCCACACGTCGGCGGAGCCATCGGCGTTGGGCGCGAGGTCGAGCGCCTCCACATCCAATCGCGCGGTGTACAGGCGATACAGCGCTTGAACCGCCTCCGCCACTTTAGGATAGGGCCGCCGGATGGCGGTGTGCGCCGGGGACTTTGGAAAAACCTTGAAGGTCACTTCCACCAACACGCCGAACTGGCCGAGGCTGCCGACCATCAACTTGGGGAGGTCGAACCCGGCGGCGTTCTTCACCACCTTGCCGCCGCCGCGCACGAGGTCGCCGTTGCCGTCCACCAATCGCACGCCCAGGATGAAATCGCGCACACCCCCGTAGCGGTAACGGCCCGGCCCGCTCAGCCCGGCGGCCACCGCGCCGCCCAGCGTCGCGCCCTGCCCCGCCAGGGGCAGATCGCAGGGCAGATGTTGGCCGTGCGAGTCGAGCAGCGCCTGCACCTCGGCGAGGCGCGTCCCGGCCAGCGCCGTGAACGTGAACTCGCCGGGGTTGTATTCGAGCACGCCGGAGAGGCCGGCGAGGTCGAGCGGCGTCACGTCGTCGGTCGGCGTGGACAGCGCCGGTTTCGTGCCGCCGCCGCGCGGCAGGATCCGCGCGGCGGCGCGCACGGCGGCGCGCACCTCTTCAAGCGTCGTCGGTCTAAACATCAGCGTCGATCACGAAAGCAGGCGCGGTTCCGAAGGCTTCTTCTCTCTGCGTGTCCATTCGTGTTCCGTCGCGGATTCACTCTCGCGAAATCAGCCCCGCCCGCTCGAGCGGATGCAAACCGGTGAGGCGAGCCGTTGGCTCACCGCTCGGGAACATCTTGCCCCGGTTGGCGATTTGCTGCGGATCCATCGCGCAGCGCAGTTTCCACATCACGTCCACGTCGGCTTCGGCGTACATCTGCGGCAGGTAGTCGCGCTTCTCCAGCCCCACGCCGTGCTCGCCCGTAATCGAGCCGCCTTGGCGGATGCACAGTTTCAGAATCTCTCCGGCGAGTTTCTCGGCGCGCGCCAGCGCGCCCGCCTCGCGGCCATCGTACAGGATGAGGGGATGCAGATTGCCGTCGCCCGCGTGAAAGACGTTCGCCACGCGGAGGCCGTAGTGCGCGCTCAGCCGTTGTATCTCCGCCAGGGTCTCGCCCAACCGGCTGCGCGGCACCACGCCATCCTGCACGATGAAGTCCGGGCTGAGGCGGCCTACCGCCGAGAACGCGCTCTTGCGCCCCCGCCAGATGCGCTGCCGGTCGGCCTCGTCCTGCGCCACGCGCACCTCGTACGCGCCCGACTCCCGGATCACCTCTTGCAGCCGCTTGTATTCCTCGGCGACCTGCTCGGCTTCGCCCTCCAATTCGACGATCAACACGGCCTCCGCGCCTTTGGGATAGTTCGCCTGCACCGCGGCCTCGGCGGCCTGGATGGCCAGGCGATCCATAATCTCCAGCGCGCCGGGCAGAAGTCCCGAGGCCACGACGCTGGCCACCGCGTTCCCGGCCGCCTCCAGCGAGCGATAGGCGGCCAACAGGGTTTGATACTTTTCTGGTTTGGGCAGCAAGCGCAACGTGATCTCCAGCGCAATCCCGAACAGCCCCTCTGACCCCACAAACAGCCCGACTAAATCCGGCCCCGCCCCCTCGACGCTTTCGCTCCCCAGCTGCACGACCTCGCCGTCAGGCAGGACGGCCTTGAGGGCGAGGATGTGATTGCTCGTCATCCCATACTTCAGGCAGTGCGCGCCGCCGGAGTTGAAAGCCACGTTCCCGCCGAGGGTGCAGATTTGCTGGGACGACGGGTCAGGCGCGTAATACAGGCCCTCGGCGGCGACGGCTTTGGAGACGTCGAGGTTGATCACGCCCGGCTCCACCACCGCGATCCGTTCCCGCAGCTCCAATTTCAAAATGCGATTCAAGCGGTTGAGGGCGATGACGACGCCGTCCTTCACCGGCACCGAGCCGCCGGAGAGGCTCGTGCCGCTGCCGCGCGCCACGAACGGCATGTCGTGCGCGTGGCACAATTTCACGGTCTCAATCACTTCCGCCTGGGTTTCGGGGATGACGACCGCGCCCGGCCGGACGCGGTAGGAGGTCAACCCATCGGACTCGTAGGGGGCGAGCTGGCCGGGCTGAATCAAGAGACGGTCAGTCGGATAGAGACGAGAGAGTGCATGGAGGAAAGAGTCGTCGTTCATAGATCACGTCTTCGTCGAATTCACATGGCTCCAGGCGCAGCGCGCCAATTACAACGCGCAAGCGGCGCAGGGTGGTGGGTTCACACCGCCGCCACAACGCGCTGTGCGCGAGCGGATCGAGGTGCGGCGTGCGCTCGCCGGACGCCGCGTCCATCGCCTCGGCCAACCCGGACGCAAAGCAATCATATCATCGCCTTTGGAAAAGTCAATAATTTTTCCGTCCGGCCCTGCGACGGTGATTGCCCGCGCCTGGATCAGCGTTCCGATTCGACCCACACCCGCTGCCCATCGGTGATCAGGGTCAGATTGCCGCGTTCGTTCGTGCGGAGGACGGTGCGCCCGGCGAGGCGTTGCAGGACCTCAGGCGCGGGATCGCCGTCCGGGTTCCCCGCGCCTACCGAGATGAGGATGACCTGTGGATTGACCGCCCACACCCAGTTCTCCTG
>DAOTXG010000065.1:0-3784 GCA_034435515.1 Anaerolineales bacterium | reverse complement strand
GCTAAGTTTGTCGTTGAGGTTTGCATGTGTAGTAGGCGAGGCGGTAGCCACTCGTCTATTGCATGATTCCACGAGACTGATCTAGTCACGCATCCAGCCAGCAGACGAAGACGGGCAGCCGCCTCCATGAATTCAGGATTAGCGGCTGCCTTTTATTTCGCCTGTTGGCTGTTTTATTTGGAGAATTATGACCCATCATCTCACACTTCCACGCTTTGCACACGCAGGGCCCGTAGGGGCAGGCCTTGCGCCTGCCCCTGCCCCTGCGCGCCAGGCCGCCGGTCATTCGCTCGCCGACATGGTGGGCCACACCCCTCTCCTACGCCTGCGCCGCGTCGCCGCGCATCTGCCGGAGACGGTTCAGGTGTACGCCAAGGCCGAGTGGTTCAACCCCAGCGGCTCGGTCAAAGACCGCCCCGCGCTCAACATCATCCGCGCCGCCGAGGCCTCCGGCGACCTCACGCCCGATAAAGTCCTGCTCGACTCGACTTCCGGCAACATGGGCATCGCCTACGCGACGCTCGCCCGCGCGCTCGGTTATCAGGTGCATCTGGTAATCCCGGAGAACGCCAGCCCCGAGCGGTTGGCGATCCTGCGCGCGTTGGGCGTGGAATACACCACTTCATCGCCGCTGGAAGGTTCAGACGGCGCCATCCGGGTTGCGCGCGACCTGGCGGCCTCTCAGCCCGACCGGTTCTTCTACGCCAACCAATACAACAACCCGGCCAACTGGCAGGCCCACTATCACACCACCGGCCCGGAGATCATCGAGCAGACGGAGGGCCAGGTCACGCACTTCGTCGCGGGCCTGGGGACGAGCGGCACGTTCACCGGCGCGGGCCGCGCGCTCAAGGAATACAACCCCGACATCCGCCTGATTTCCTTCCAACCCGACGCGCCGTTCCACGGGCTGGAAGGCCTCAAGCATATGCCCACGGCCATCGTCCCGGCCATTTACGATCCGGCGCTCGCCGACGAAAACCTGGAAATCACGACCGAGGACGCACACGCGATGGCGCGCCGCCTCGCCCGCGAGGAGGGCGTGTTCGTCGGCATCTCCGCCGGGGCCGCCGCCGTCGCCGCCCTGCGCGCCGCCGAGAAGATCGAGTCAGGCGTCGTCGTCACCCTCTTCCCCGACGCGGGGTATAAGTACGTGAGCGAAAGATTCTGGAGGGATTTCTGATTGCGGATTTCTGATTGTTGATTGCTGATTAAACAATCAGCAATCAGAAATCTACAATCAACAATCATGCTGACTGTTCCACCTGAACTCCTCCAGGCCCTCGAGTCCCACGGCGTCGCCTCCTACCCTAACGAGGGCGCGGGTTTGCTGCTGGGGACGGCGGACGGCGACGGGCGCAAGACTGTCGTGGACATCCTGCCGCTGGCGAACCGCTGGGAGGCCGACGAGCAATATCACCGCTTCCTTCTTACAGACCAAGATTGGCTTTATGGCGAGATAGAAGCCGGGCAGCGTGGGCTAGAGCTTATCGGGTGCTTCCACTCCCACCCCGACCACCCGGCCGAGCCTTCAGAGTTTGACCGTAATGCGGCGATACCAAATTTTGTTTATATTATTACTTCAGTCGACAAAGCCCAGGTCACGGTTTCACGCGCCTGGCTATTGAAAGAAGATCACTCAGCCCTTGAAGAAGAGAAAATTCAGGTTGAGCAATGAATCTGCAATCTAAAATCTGAAATCTACAATCAGGAGAAATTATGGCAACCATCCGCATCCCGACCCCCCTCAGACCCTACACCGCCGGCCAGGCGGAAGTGCCGGTCGCCGGCCCCACCGTTGGCGAGGTGCTGGGTCATTTAACCACGCAGTACCCCAATCTCAAGCAGCATCTGTACACCGAAGCCGGAGGCCTGCGGGCTTTCGTCAACGTCTTCGTCAACGACGAGGACATCCGGCATCTGCAGGGCGCTGAAACGCCGGTGCAAGAGCAAGACCGGTTGATGATTATCCCCAGCATCGCCGGCGGCGCGCCCCTGTCTGAACGCTGATGACGCTGATCGGGCTGATTTTCGCTGATGATTTAAAGAAAGAAAATCAGCGCCCTCAGCGATTTTTTCAGCGGAATCAGCGTTCCCCAACGCTCGGCCTGAACAGTTGTGAACGGAGAATAAAATGGTTACGCTTCAAGAAGACAAACTCCTGGACTGCAGCGGCATGTTGTGCCCGCTGCCGGTGATCAAGACGTCCAAAGCCATCAAGGAGCTCCAGGTCGGCCAGGTGCTCAAGCTGATCGCCACCGACCCCGGCGCCCCTGCCGACATGCAAGCCTGGTCCCGCCAGACCGGCAACGAACTGCTCGACTCGCACCAGGAAGGCGAGAAGTTTGTCTTCTTCCTTAAGCGAGCCAAGTAACGTATTGCGTATTCCGTATTGCGTAAAGGAACATGGACGATAGAATACGGAATACGCAATACGCAATACGCAATACGAAGGAGTCCCTCATGTCCAAGTCTAACCCCGACGCCACCCCCCGCCTGGCGCTCATCGCCAGCAAAGGCACGCTCGACTGGGCTTACCCGCCCTTCATCCTCGCCAGCGCCGCCGTCAGCATGGGCTGGGACGTGGGCGTCTTCTTCACCTTCTACGGCCTGACCCTGCTGCTCAAAGACCTGGATCCGGCCGTCTCCCCGCTGGGCAACCCGGCCATGCCGATGAAGATGCCCTTCGGTCCGGAAGGCTTCCAGGCCATCAAGTGGCCGATCCCGACGGCGATGATGACGGCGCCAGGCTTCAACGCGCTGGCGACCGGGTTGATGAAGCAGACGTTCAAGAACAAGGGGGTGGCGTCCATCCCGGAGTTGCGGGCGGTGTGCGCGGAAGCGGGGGTGAACATGATCGCCTGCACGCTGACGCTGGACGTGTTCGGGTTCAAGAAGGAGGATTTCATCCCGGAGGCGAACTTTGGCGGGGCGGCGACGTTCCTGGAGTACGCCAAAGACGCCGACGTGCAGCTGTTCGTATGAGGGAACTCAGGGAACTGAAGGAACTGGCTTTCGGTTAGGACTTGTAAAAGAATAAGTCCGCGCTTTCCGATGTCTCTGTCAGCGAATTGCTTCGCACAACGAATAAACGAATGCCTTCAACACGCATATTCGTTTATTCGTTGCCCATTCGTTGACAGGGAGCGCCTCAGCAAAACTGCGGTGTTGTTTCTTTACAAGTCCTTAGGACGCAGACCGCGAAGCGCGCTGATACAACGCTGATTTTCGCTGAGAGGTAACTTATGAGTGCGACGCTTGAACGCATCAACCCGAGTGCAGTTGAACTTTCCCACGAGGAAATCAAACGCTATAGCCGCCATCTCATCATGCCGGAGGTCGGGCTGGCCGGGCAGAAGAAACTGAAAGCCGCCAGTGTGCTACTCATCGGCACGGGCGGGTTGGGGTCGCCGCTGGGGATGTACCTGGCTGCAGCCGGCATCGGCAAGATTGGCCTGGTGGATTACGACGTGGTGGATCACACCAACCTGCAGCGGCAGATCGTCCACGGGACGGCGAACGTCGGCCAACTCAAAGTCGAGTCGGCCAAAGCCCGCCTGCTCGACATCAACCCTGACATTGAGGTGGCGACGTACAACGAGCCGTTCACTTCCGAGAACGCGCTCGACATCGCCCGCCCCTACGACGTGATCGTGGACGGCACCGACAATTTCCCGACGCGCTATCTCACCAACGACGTGAGCGTGCTGCTGGGCAAGCCAAACGTGTACGGGAGCATCTTCCGTTTCGAGGGACAGGCCTCGGTCTTCTACGCCAAAGAGGG
>DAOTXG010000064.1:0-2997 GCA_034435515.1 Anaerolineales bacterium | reverse complement strand
AGGAGGCGCTCTGTCAACGAATGGTCAACGAATAAACGAATGAGCCTGCGCATGGGAAATTCGTTTATTCGTTCTAAATTCGTTGACAGGTAAGGCCGACCTCCTTGAAATCAGCTAAGAGCGTTAGGAAATAACGAATTTGCTCTCCTCGGCGAATTCGTTCCTTCCCCAATTCGTTGTAGTGTTGTGCCTGGTTAACCGGGCGTCGGGCTGGCTAACATCTCGGCTTGCTGCAACAATGGTGTGACCGCTA
This sequence comes from Anaerolineales bacterium, assembly GCA_034435515.1. Classification (GTDB taxonomy): domain Bacteria; phylum Chloroflexota; class Anaerolineae; order Anaerolineales; family UBA6663; genus DATDRS01. The sequence continues at coordinate 2,744 of DAOTXG010000064.1, read as the reverse complement.
AATCTTCGTCAATCAGCGGCCAGTGCAGACCGTAGCCGGAAGGGGAGATTTCAATCTCTTGCCTTTGCGCCGGAGTCGCGCTGGCTAACCGCCGGGAGCAATCCCCCCACCGGATACGATATGAACGCCCATCCACCGAGAGGTACAAATACGTCTCATCAGTCTGTAATAATTGAACGTCGTGAATCTTATCCATCACGCACCTCCTTTGTGGAAGGAATTGTACTCGCTCAGGATGTAGTCAAAATTCTCAAAGATAATTTTGCGAATCTCCCGTTCGTCCGCCGGCTTCAAATTATAGGCGCGAGCCAACTCAATATCAAAAGATTCAGGACGTAGCCAGTATTTGCACTCCGCCTCGGCCTTGCGTGCATGAATGTGCGGCGGCTCGTTTCGTTCGTTGGCATAAAAGAACAACCGCCAACCCCGAATGTACAAAATAGTTGGCATATCGTTAGTCGCCTACTCGCTCCCCAAGAATCTATTCCACCTCATCTCTCCCCCCTGCGCCGGGCGCTCTTTAGCCAGGCGGATGCACAGGTCGGCCATCTTCTCCACGCACCAGCGGTGGTACTCGTGGCCCGTCGAGTTGACGTCCATGTCGGGCGCGGGGTTCATGAAGTCAATTGCGTAAGGCGCGCCGTCGCGGATGGCCCACTCGATGGTGTTCATGTCGTAACCGAGCGCGTGCACCAGTTTAAGCGACTCCTCGACCACGCGCTCGTGCATCGGCGGCGAGAGATCGGGCGGCAGGTACTGACGGGCGTCGGGGTCGTACTTCATCACCTTGATCTCGCTCTGCCCCAGGCACATGCACCGTAGATAGTTGTCCCATTGAATAAACTCTTGCAACACCATAGTCAGCAGACCGCTCTCGTTATAGGCCTGCCACAAGTCGTCGTACGAGCGGACGATGTGCACCTGCTTCCAGCCGCCGCCGTGCGCGTCCTTGAGCACCACCGGGAACCCGCCCAGGTAATGGATGTGCTCCTCCCACGGCACGGGGTACACGAGATTGCGGAGGCTCTCGTCGTGGACGATGCCGGGGACGTAATCCTTGTTCGGTAGGGCCACGGTCTTGGGACTGGCGACGCCGAGTTTAGCGGCGAGTGCGGCCCCGAAAAACTTGTCATCCGCCGTCCACATGAAGGGGTTATTGACGACGTACGCGCCCTGGAGCATCGCGTTCTTGAGATACGAGCGGTAGTACGGCACCTCGTGCGAGATGCGGTCCACGATGACGGCGTAGGGGCACGGCTCGTCCATGCGCGTGCCGCCGAGTTTGGCGTACTCGGCCATCACGCCCGCGTCCCGCCTGTTCACTTCCTCGATAAAAGCCGGGGGCCACGACCACTCGCGCCCGACGATCACTCCAATTTTGAGCATGAGTGCCTCCTCGCGTTTTTGGTCAACGGATTACACGGATTACACGGATGGGCGACGTACAGAAACTAATCCGTTTAATCCGTGTAATCCGTTGACTAAAATTTCTCCGCCAGATAATATTTCATCATCGCCCGCCACGTCGGCCAGTCGTGCGGCATGTCGTAGCCCCACAGGTCGAGCTCGTGCGGGATGCCTTTGTCTGCCAGCGCCTGCGCCATACGGCGGGACGAATCGGGGTTCTCGTACGCGCCCTGCCCGGAGACGATGTAGATGTGCCGCTTCTGGCGCAGCCGGGGCAGGTAATAATCGTCGTTCAGGTTCGGCAGGTAAGCCAGCGGGTCGTTGAAGTACACGTCCTCGTCGTAGTAGCCGTCGGCGAAGTTGCGGATGTCGAAGTTGCCGCTCAGAGCGATCATGCCGTCGAACAGGTCGGGGCGGCGCAGGAGCTGGTTGGCGCAGTGATAGCCGCCCAGGCTCGCGCCGGCCGTGATGATGCCGACGTGTCCCCGGCAGCTGTTCCAGATATAAGGCACGACTTCTTCGGTCACGTAGCCGTTGTATTGCTGCTGGCGCACGACGCGGTCGCGGGGGTGCGTCTGCTTGTTCATCCACGACTCGCGGTTGATGCTGTTAATCGAGAAGACCTTGACCTTGCCGCCCTCGATTTCGTCCTTGATGGCCTCGATGACGTAGAACCGCTCGTACTCCAGGTAGTCGGCGGCGGCGGTAGGGAACAGGAGCAGAGGGAAACCGTAATGCCCGTAGGTCACGATCTCCATGTGCTTGTTCAGGCGCGGGCTGTGCCAGCCGTCAACGAAGCGCTGCATGAGGCCTCCGAGAAATTAGAGAAATAGAGAATTAGAGATTTCAACAGCGGGCCAGAAGCGCGCCCACACCCGTAGGATAGCCGAAAACTTTGTAATAGGATAGCGACACAAGTGTAACCGCTGGCGACTTTGAGGACACTTTCTTACGGTTGCAACTGGCCGTAATAGACCCGACAGTCGTACAGGATGGCGACCTGACCATCACGCTGATGCGCCTGAAAGATGTCAGCCAATCCGTTCAGCAGGGCGGCGCGCTCCGGGGTTCCGGCCAGAGGCGCTCTGGAGGCGGATAAGGCGCGGCCTTGCAGGCCATCGAAGTCAACCGTTTGAATGTTATCAAAGACCTTCGCCCTGAAAATTCCTGGCGCGTAAAAGGCCCGCAGGTCGGCGTCTGCCTTTTCGAGATCGAAGTTGACGGCCATGCCGTACTTCTGCCACAAGCCGTCGTAGGCGGCGAGGAACGGCGTGTCGGTGCGCGTGTCGTTCCAGACGAGCACCACCCAGCCATCCGGTTTCAGGATGCGCTCAAAT
>DAOTXG010000063.1:0-4478 GCA_034435515.1 Anaerolineales bacterium | reverse complement strand
GCGTGCGCGATGGCTACCTCCTGCTCGACGGCCTGTATCGTTTGCAGGCCGCGTGGGAGTTGGGATGGGAGCGTATCGCGGCGGTGGTGGAGTAGGAGGCCAACGGAATAAAGTTGCCGCTGGGTGTGATGCGCTCGGCCACACGACCAGCACGCAGTACGACAAACTCGGCCAGCACGTGCGCCTGACCGATGCCAACGGGCAGACCACGACCGTCGGCTACGATGGCCTGCGACGACCCCGGCAAAGATAAGCACCGCTTCAGCGCCTATGGGCTGACCCTGCCAGCGGGTGCGACCATCACGGGGATCGAAGTGCGCCTGGACGCGAAGGCGAATGCGCCCGCGGGTTCTCCGGTCATGTGCGTGGAGTTGTCCTGGGATGGGGGCGCGACGTGGACGGCGAAGCGTGACGGTTTGCGCCGTCAGCAGTTGTCACGCTCAAAACGTGACCTACGATAATCTCGTCAAAGTTGCGAGGGCTATTGGCCGATAACTGAGTTCAGACTATGATAGTCGCAACTCAGTTAATTGCACTCATTCGCTGGAACTGCCCGACGTGCGGGCCGCCGCCGCCGATCCCCGCGGCTTTCTGGAATTGCATCCGCCTACGGTCATTTTTGACGAAATTCAACACGCGCCCAACTTGCTCCCCGTGACTATGACGGACGACGATGGCGATTCAGGTGGGTCCATCTTCCAATACGTCGTCGTGTACGACCCGGGCGTAGGGTTCGTAACTGGCGGCGGCTGGATCAACTCGCCTGCCGGGGCCTACGTGCCTGATCCATCCCTCGCGGGCAAGGCAAACTTTGGGTTCGTCGCGAAGTACCAACAGGGCGCGACGACACCCACTGGCCAGACCCAGTTCCGCTTCCATGTGGCTGACCTGAATTTCCACAGCACGGCTTACCAGTGGCTGGTGGTCGCCGGGGCGAAAGCGCAGTACAAAGGCTCAGGCACGATCAACGGGAGCGGCGATTATGGCTTCCTGTTGACGGCGATTGATGGGCAGGTCAGCGGCGGCGGGGGCGCGGATAAATTCCGCATCAAGATTTGGGATAAGGCCACGGATGCCGTCATCTACGACAACCAGATGAACGCGGACGACACTGCTGATCCAACGACAGCCCTCGGGGGCGGGAGCATCGTGATTCACAGGTAGACTTTATGCGCCCCGTCCGGCGATCCCCTCTCCGCTTTGCTCCGGGGGACACGTAAAGTCGCTGGACTACGAAACTGCGCCCGATCAAAAGAGCCGCCGGGTGGGGGAGGCGGCTCTTCCAAGGGAGTCCTCAAACTGCGCCAACCCCTGCGACTGGCCGATGGCACGGAAGGCCGAGTGACGGTACCGTGAGCAAGAAACAGCCAACCTGGCGCAGTCGCAAAACCAACCGGCGCAAATATCGTTACCCGACGCGCACCTTGCCACCCGGAACTCTGCAGGCCATCACCGGAATTGTTGCGCTGGGCGGCGAGGCGCTGGCCAACAGCGAGGCGCTGTACGACGGGGATTAATCGGAGAAGATCTGGCAGGTGCTGCAGAACGCCGACCGTGAAGCATACGGGTGAAACGCTGAGAGACGCTGATCGGTGGAATAGAAAGCAAAAGTCCGGCTAATTGGGCCGGACTTTTAATGGGCGCTTATGAGGCTGGAATGCTTTACTCACGGCGAATGCTGTTGATGAACGCCCAATCCATCTTGATTCTCTGGTCAACGCTGGTAATCAGACTCTCGTGTGCGCCCTCCGCGTGAGCCAAAATGACCTGCACGCCCTCGTCTTTTGCAATCTGAATAGCCGGAACAAAATCACTGTCCCCAGTTCAGAACAGCGACTTTGTCAGCCATCATAAAAAATCAGACCATCCCGCTTGTGGGCGGAACGGTCTGGCGGATAAAAGGTCTGCCATCACAGGCGGGGGCCGTAACGGCAGGGCGGATACTAAACATACTATAACATTTTACCATGAAAAAAGTCAAGAGAAATCAAGTTGGTTATCCTCACCGTCTATGTCGAATAACAAGAAAGCAAAATCTCTCGTTTGCGATATTTGCGGCAAGCGTGGCGCGCAAATCCGGCGGGAGCAAGAGATGTGAATAATCACCGGTTGCTTACATGCTTTCAGCCGGGGAATTGTATTCCCCAGCGGCAGGTCGTGGCAGTTACCATCCTTGCATCACGGCGTTGGCGTTGAGTCAGGCGGAGCGCCTTCCGTCGGCGCGGGGGTAGCGACGACGCCGACCGAGGCCTCCCAGGGGTAGCGGAGGTAGGGGAGGCCGTAGTAGGCCTCGACGATGCGGCGGAAGATGGGCGCGGCGAAGGCCGACCCCTGCCCCGTGTTCTGGACGACGACCGCAATCGCAATGTCCGGCTGCTCGCTGCGCGTGTCGTAGGTGTAGCCGGCGAACCACGCATCCGGCTCGTTCAGGCCGAACGTGCCGGGGTCTTCCGCCGTGCCGGTCTTGCCGGCGATCTTGAGCCAGCGGGGCAGGCCGCGAAAGCGGTTGCGCGCCGTGCCGATGCACCCCTGGCAGTCGCGCGTGACGTCGAACATCGCCGTCTGCAAGGCGGTGAGTTGCCCTGGATCGAGCGGCAGGTTCCCCACCGCTTTGGGCGTGAACTCATACGAGGGCGCGCCGCCGTCGGCGGGCTGGACGCGGAGCACCAGCTGCGGCTGGTAGAGCGTCCCGCTGTTGCCGATGGCCGCCATCATCCGCGCGATTTGCAGCGGCGTGACGAGCACGTTGCCCTGGCCGATGGCGAGGTTGAGGCTGTCGAGCGGCTCCCACGCGCGCCCCTCGGTCTGCCGCAGCCAGTCGGGGTCGGGGATCAGGCCAGGGGTCTCGTCTAGCTGCTCGATGCCGGTGGCCTGCCCGAGGCCAAACGCCCGCGCGGTCTTGGAAAGATGATGAGGGTCAAAGTTGAACAGCGCGTAGCCGATGTGCCAGAAGTAGGGGTTGCACGATCCGGTGAGGCCCTGTTGTAACGTGAGCGTCCCGTGGCCGCCCTCTTTCCAGTCTTTGAGCGGGGCGGGCAGGCCGATCTCGTTCCACTCCCCCGTGCATTCGTAACTGCTTTCAGGTGTGAACAGGCCGGAGGTCAGCCCGGCGGAGAAGGTGACGACCTTGAACACCGACCCCGCCGGGTATGCGCCCTGCGTGGCGCGGTTGAGCAGACCCTGCGAGATTCTGGCGTTGTCTACGAAAAGGAAGTTGCGGTTAGCCGGGTCGAACAGGTTGGGGTCAAAGGTCGGGCTGGAGACCAGCGCGAGCACCGCGCCTGTGTTCACGTCGAGCACGACGGCTGCGCCCGTGTAATCGCCAAAGGCGAACTGCGCCGCCTGCTGCAGCTCGAAGTCCACGGTGGAGTAAATATCCTGCGCGGGCGCGGGTTGGGTCGCCCCGGTGATGCGGCGCACGACCTGGTTGTTCGCGTCGAGCAAAATCAGCTGCCCGCCGTTGCGCCCGGCCAACATCGCCTCGCCCCACTTCTCCAGCCCGGTTGCGCCAATGCGTTGGTCGGCGAAATAGCCCCGGGCCTGATAGGCGGGGAGTTGGTCGGGCGGGATGAAGATGGTGTAGCCGGTGACGTGCGCTGCCGCGCCGTGACCGGCGTAGAAGCGCGAGGTGTACGGCGAGCTCTGGATCCCGCTGAGGCCCAGGATGTATTCAATGTCCCTGGCCCGGAGTTCTTCGGCGCTGATCTCGGCAATCGCCATGTATTGATCGGGCGGGGCGAACGGATAAGGAAAGCGGACCGGGACAGTTTCAACCGGGAGGCCCAGTAAGCGGCCCAGCGCGCTCTGCACCGCGCCTTCGTCCTGAACCTCGCCCGGCACCAGACCGATGGCGTAGGCGTCGGCGGTTTGCGCCATGGGCCGGCCGTCCTGGTCGTAGATCGCCCCACGGTCAGGCGCGAGCGGGGCCATGTATAGTTTCTGGCCGTCCACCAATTCCGGCCAGATGATCGCCGGCGTATAGACCACCCCCCATCTGTCTCCGCTGCGCTTGACCTCCACGACGACGTCAGTCTCCAGCGTCCCGACGAGCGCGGTATTGTAATTGAGGCGCGCCTTGACCTGCGCCACGTCCGCGCCCCTGTTAACCTCGCCCACCTGAGCGGTGAGGGTGATTGCCGACAACACGCCGAAGAGGTCCCGGTACTGCTTCTCGAAGTCGGCGGCGGGCAGGGCCGACTGGCTGTCGGGCGCGAGGAGCGCGTGCATGGCCACATAATCGCCCCGCTCCCAGGCCTCCAGGTAAGCCGTGACCGCGCCCTGTGGACTTGGTTCTGGCGTGGCCGTCGGCGGCGGGATGGGCGTCGGGGTATTCGGGGGGCGGGTCTCTGGCAAGCCTGGACTGGTGGGGGTGAGGGTCGAGGCGCGGACGCAGGCGGCGAGCAAGAGCGCGAGCAGCGAAGTGTAGAGGAGAGGCAATGAGGAGGGGCGAATAGCCGTGAGCCCCCTTATACCACAAA
>DAOTXG010000062.1:0-3519 GCA_034435515.1 Anaerolineales bacterium | reverse complement strand
GGCGCGCGTACACGCTCAATGTCACGCTTCCTGCTACATCCATGGCCGGCGTTCCGAAAAATTCGTCGCGATTGTGAGTTTCATCGGCGGGCGCAAAGAAGGCGCTTGTCATCAGGCGCAACGGGTCGGCGATTTTGCTAATCCATTTCCAGTCACTTTCAGGTGCTTCGGAAAAGAAAGCTCGAAACAGATCAGCTACGGTCTTCTCGCTAAACTTAGCGCGCAATTCTGGTCGGCTGAAGCCAAATTGTTGCCGCAGAGCATCCATCCAGTTCATCGGAAAAGCAAAAAAAGGGAGGAGATGCATGTACAGTACGCTCTGCTTGTTTTTGAAAACCTCTGCGCTAAACCCCATCCCTCGGAGGCCTAATTCCAAAGCGCAGGTTTGGCATGCTATACGCGTTCCATCCGCCCTGGCACCCGAGCCGCTATTAGTGTGAGATTTGATGGTCACTGGAAAGAATGTTTCGCGTTGCGGGCTTACTGCTTTGCTAGCCACTCGCGTTTTGAAAGCCTGTTGCCCACAGGTCGGGCAAAATTTGTCCACATAGCGCTTGTCTGGAATTACAGATCGAAGCGGGGTGTTTCCGACTACTATCCCCTTGTCAATTAGCGCTTGTATAGCAAGTTCAGCCGCGAGTCTGGCTTGGAATTTGAGTCCCGCTTCGAATTCGGCGGCATTCGTCTGTTGAACCAGATGATTGAGAGCATCTCCAAAAAGTTTTAGCTCAACGGCAATTGCCATTGGGTCGCTGATTGAACTAACTTTGGCGCTCAGTTGACTAAGTGAATAATTTCCTTGCTGGGAAAATTCTGCAAATGTCACCTTCTTGCCGTTGAGTGACAAGACCGGCAGTTTTTTCTCGCTGGTTTGCAGAGCAACGGCATAGTATTTTGGTAGTTGCTTAATAAGTTTCAACGTATCCCCAATAAATTTTTCCAGCCTAGGTCCCCTTTGAGTCTGGGATAGATTGGCAAAAGCTTTGGTAGTAACACGTTGCGATAGATACGTGCCGATGGTGTGAAAAAGCCCATATTCGCCAGCAAGCGGCGTTCCCAGTAAGCGCATTTGAGCAAAAACTTTCATGCCGTTTTGCGTGGCGCGAATATCCTCTGGGCGCAAAGGGCTTGCAGACATCGCCGTTTCTATCCGTTCCCATGTTTCATCAAGAACTGTCTGAGCCAGCCCTTTATCCGACAAGTCCGCCGCTTGCTGTTCGGCCAGGGCGCACTAAGTTTGTGTGCCAACATAAATTGCTCCATCAGCGAACACTAACAACGGTTCAAGACCTATTTCACGCAGGCTTGCAATCTTGCCAGCCAACAATTGATTCGTCAGATAAGGATATGTCAGACGGGTATGATAATGAGAGATGAGCTGCAAAGGCTCAATGGCTTCCATTTGCTGCATTCGCTGATTAATACCCCGTAATCGCCCACGCCCGTTCATGGTATCAGTCATCTTGGGCAACCCGTGATCGGGGTAATACCAATGTTCGTTAACATCTGAAAGGGAGGCTAATTGATCGCTCAGGCGAATGACTAACTGAGGCAAATCATCCTCCTCCACATCGGCGAAAGCTGAGAACAAGGGAAGGCCACCACGTTCATGCATGGCAATCCGCGCAGCCAGTCGTAAGGGCGTCGTGTTTGTCAACTCAACCCCCAATTGTTCCAACCATGCACTCACATCATCTGGGCGAATGTCTTGGTGGTCAATTTGCCCACCTCTTAGATTAGCCTCTTTGAGAATGTCATGCAGAAAAGCCGCCAGCCAAACTTCCTCCCTTTGTTGCGTGAACAGTTTAGCGACGGAGTCCGATTGCCTGCTTAAATAGCTAATCAGCAAATCAGCAATCAGTAGCGTTGTCATTGAATGCAACAACAAGAATATATCGCTAGCATATTTAGCGGGCACGCGGTGGAGGCCAGCGCGATAAGCGTTTGGAAGGATGCCACGCAACAATTCCTCGACTGTACTTGCGGGTACTACTTTGACTCTCATTTGCTTATCCTCTTGCTTTGTCATTGTCTTGTTCCTTACTTATCGTACACCACTCCCCCGTCCACTATTTGTCCTACTCATACATCCCCCACATCTGCCTCACCACCGCTCGCATTTTGGCCCGCAGGTCGAGCGGCTCCAGCAGTTCGGCCTGCTCGCCGTAGCGCAGCAGGTCTTGGAGGATGCGAAAGTCGCTATACCCCTCGGCGTCCACGTAGGCGTCGCCGTCTTGCCAGTGGCTCACCCGCTGGTTGAGAAACCGCTCGCTCACGCCCAGGCGCGCAATGCGGTTGCCCAGGCGGTATTTGAACCGCACGGTCCGCCGCCGCTTGCGGGCGCCCACGCGCGTGGGCAAGGGCTCCAGTTCCGCAATCCGGTCCACCCGGAACTCCACCACGTTGTCCGCTTCCGAACTGTAGCCCACCAGATAAAAATGCCGGTCAAAGAACTGCAATTCGTAGGGCTCCACCCGCCGATGCACGCCTGGCTCGGACCCGTCGAGGGACTGGTAGCGGAAGCGGATCAATTGTTTGCGGGTGATGCTTTTTTCCAGCGCGCGGAGGGTAGCGTAGTGCGGGCGATAGTCGGCGGCCGGTTTCAGGTTCACGGCCAGCGGCGGCTTGCGGTAAAATCGCTCCCCTTGGGCTTCGGGCAGGGCTTGCACAATTTTTTCCAGGAGTTCGTGCGCCTCGTCGGCCTTCGGCCCGGCGGCCTCAAAACTCTCGCGGATGACGGCCAGCGTGTCCACGTCGTCGTCCGTCAAATCCAGATGGGCGGGGGACTCCAGGTGATAGGTCTGGGTGAGGTGATCGTATTTTATCTGGTCGCCCAGCGCGCGCAGGGCCTTAACATCGCGCCGGAAGCGGCGGTCGTTGGCGGCGGCGCTGGCCTCCGGGGGATACCAGCCTGGGAGGCGGCGCTTGATTTGGGCCTTGTCGAGGTCGCCCCGCCGGAGCAGGGCGCGTAGAGCCGCCAGCCGATTGACCAGCGTATATTCGGCGCTTTCGGAAGTTGAAGGCATAATGCACTTCCCCGTACTGAGCCAAAAGTCCTTCGACTTTAGGGGTGCGAACGGGCTGATGAGAGCCAGCCAATGCGAAGAGTCTACTTGAAATGCGCCGCGGCGCAACTCAATCGTCAGTGTGCTCTTCGTGCTCTGCGTCGCGCCATACACGCGCAGCGCCGGACCACGTGCGAAGCCGCAGCGCTTGAGAAATGTGTCCCAAGGCGGTCGCCGTTGTATGAACAGGACAACTTGACTCGACCGGATAATGCATTATTATTCAGGGCGTGAATAATAGTTATTCAAGCCCTGTGGTTTACTATCCCCGTTGGATTTCTTCTCCGTTGGCTGAGGCCAGCCGCGAACACCCGGTCGTCGTGCTGACAGGAGCGCGGCAGGTCGGCAAGAGCACTTTGCTTACTTTGAAGACTTGATCTACCACCACCTCCGTGTACTGGCGCGATTGATGACGCCGCCAGCGCGCCTGTACTTCTGGCGCACGCAGGGCGGC
>DAOTXG010000061.1:0-4133 GCA_034435515.1 Anaerolineales bacterium | reverse complement strand
CAAGGGATCGGCTGGGCGCTCTATGAGCAGATGGCCTATGATTCTCAGGGCCAGCTGCTGACTGGCTCGTGGCTGGATTACGCCGTGCCGGGCATCTCCCAAGCCCCGGCGTTTGAGACGCTGCTCGTCGAAGTGCCTTCTGAGAATGGGCCGTTCGGTGCGCGCGGGGTGGGCGAGCCGCCCGTCACGCCCACGGCTGCCGCCATCGCCAACGCGATCGCTGACGCAGTAGGGATCCGGCTGAGGGATCTGCCCATGACCGCGCCCCGCGTCCTGGAGGCGCTGCGCCAGGCGTCTGGCTGACGACTAACGCGAAAGCGGTCACTACGAGTTTACGACGCGGCCAGCATCTGGCTCAACTTCAGCACATTCTGCGCCTTCTGCGGGTCGCGCAGCCGGCGGGCGGAGGGAGTGAAATAGCGATGACTTTGCAGAAACGCTAGCTGGCTCCGGTTCCACGCGCTGTCTGTGGTCGGCTGGCCCAAGGCCTCCGACTCGGCGCGCAGCGCGTCGTTGCGGGCGAAGAAATCCTCGCGCCCCAGCACGTCCAAATCGGCGTCGGCGAGGATCTCTTCCAGCAGCGTGTGCGGGGTCTGGGGCAGTTTCGTCGCCAGGATCAGGCCCGTGATCACGCGCAGGTGTTCCGGAGTGTAGCCAAACCGGGGCAGGGCGGCATAGGCGATGCCCACGCCGATGGCCTCGTGGTCCGGGCGCTGGACCAGGCAGCCGATATCGTGGTACCAGGCCCCTGTTCGCAGCAACAGCAGCGCCTCGCCCGTCACCCCTTCGAGGGCGGCCAGCCGTTCCACCGTCGGGACCACCTCGTCCTGCGTATGCCAGAGCGAATGATAAACGAGTTTAGGTGAAAGCTCTTTTTCGAGCCGTTCCAGCGCGTACTGTTGAGCCAGTTCAAAGTCAGGGTGAGCCATGGAGGGGAGGTAGGGTGATAAGGGTGTCTGTGCCTTCTGAGTCGCCTCAGGCCAGCGCCTGCAATGCCCACCGGGCAGTTTCTTGCAGGACAGGTTCGGGTTCGGCCAGGGCGGCTTGAATGGCCGGCCGACAGCCCGCCAGGCGCAGCGCCCCGGCGGCGTAAATGGCGCAGGCGCGCGTCCAGCGCTGCTGCCAGCGCCCTTCTGAGTTGGCAATCATGGCCTGGAGCAGGCTGTCCAGCCGGCCGTCGCCGCCCGCCTCTGGCGGCCGGGCCAGGGCTTTGGCGAGTGGCTGGGCCTGCTGCGCCGCGGATAATTTCGGGTTGATCAGCGGGAAGACCAGGGCCTTGTGGGCGGCGGTCAGGGTAACGTCAAGCATTTCCAGGGCCAGGGCCTGATGGGCGCCCTGGGCGGCGCGGGCGGCGCGCAGGATGGCCTCTTGATCGTAGAGGAACGCAAGCAGCCGGAACAGCCTCTGGCGCGCCAGGTCGAGTTCGTCTTGGAGGGCCCGCCGCAGGGCCTGGGTGGCGGGTTCAGCCGGAATGACCTGCAGGCTGGTCAGAAGCTGCAGACTCAGCCCGGCTTCGCGCTGCAGGGCCTGCTCAATCTGGGCCGTTTGCGGGCCGCTGCTTTTGAAGGCGCAAGCGTTCAGGGCGGCGAAGATCAGGGTACGCAGTTCGGGGTCGGGTTCCTGCAAATGCCGCGCCAGGATGGCGCTGGCAGCTTCGCCCCCGATCTGGCCGCAGGCGCGGACGAGACGAGCCAGGGTGGGCGGGTCGAAAACCGCGGGGTTGGCCAGCGCGCTCTCGATCAGCGGCAAGGCGGTTGGCCCATAAGCGACCAAAGCGTTCATCGCCGCCGAGCGGGTTTCTGGATGGGAAAGATTGGCCGCCAGGTCGGGCAATAAGCGCGCGCGCCCCAAATGGCCCGCCGCCGTCAGCGCGGCCCGGCGAACGACCGGATCGCTGTCGCGCAACAAGGCCAGCAGGGGTTGATAGAAGGCTGGCTGGCCGACTTCGTCAATGACTTGCGCGACCAGCAATCGGTCGGCGCTGGCTGCCGAAGCGGCCAGTTGTGTCAGGCGCTGTCCGGCCGCGAGGATGCCGGGGATGCCGCCATAGCGCAGCAAACCCACCAATGCCCCCAGGCGCATTTCCGCTTCGGGTGATTCGAGATACGGACGCACTCGCTCGACGGCCTCGGCTTCGGACAGGGCGCACAGCGCGCGTAGCGCGGCGGCGCGCGGGGCCGGGTCAGGATCGGTTTGGAGCATGTTTTCGACGAGCGGATGGGCGTCAGCCAGCGAGACCTGTTCAATGCGCCGCGCAGCCTCAACGCGAATCGCGGAATTGGGGTGGTGAAGGAGGCGCATCAACTGATCGTGGAGAGCGGGGTGTTGATTGGCGGCCAGGAGTTCGAGGGCCAGGCGCACATCCGCGACGTCCTCGCTGTGAGCCAGGCCGAGAACGGCGGTCAGGCTTGACGCATCGCCGAGGGTCAGCTCGGCCGGGACCAGCGCGCGGCGCTTAATGGAGCGCAGCAGCGCCCCGCTGTAGCCTCGGTAGACCCATAAGCCCACCGCGCCCCACAGCGCCGCCAGCGCGATGGTAATGAACGTCACTGGCAGCGTCGAAAACTTCAGGGCGTTGAACGCCAGCAGGGCCGCGCCGACCAGGCCCAGGGCCAGGGGCTGACCAATGCCCTCGGCGCCCGTTTGCACCAGGGCCTGGTCCTGGGGGGGCAGGGCCTGGTAAGCGGCATTGACCGAGCCGCGGGTGCTGCCATTGGCCGCCGTAATGTTGACGATGCGGCCAACGACGAGGAGGATGAAGAAGGCGTCGCTGGCCAGACCCAGAACCACGCCGGCGGCGGCCGCCGCCCCGTAAATCAGAACAGTCAGGAGCGGGTTGGCCGCCAGGCCGGCGCTGAGTCCAAAGCGGCTGAGAAAGGCGCCCGCGATCACCAATAACACAAAGAGGCCAACGCCGTTGAGCACGACGGTGAAGGTGCTGAAGAAATTGGCGATGTCGGCGCTGTTGGAATAGCGGACGCCCGTCTGCGCCAGCAACAGGAAATCGGAGAGTTGGTTGACGACGGCGTATAAAAACTGATAGCCAAAAATCAGCAGCACAAAACGTCCTCGCAGCAGTTGGGGCAGCGACTTGCCTCGCCGGGCCTGGCCGGGACCGGTTGCCAGCCCGAAGACGGCGCGATAGCGCCGATGCGTGACGAAGATCAAAATGAAAAAGACCAGGGCGCTCAGGCTGACAGGCAGGATCAGGTTTTCGGTTCGACCCAGGAAACCGAGCAGCCACGGCGCCAGGAACGCCCCCAGCATGAAGCCGGCGACAAATCCGGCCACGATTTGAGGGAACAGGCGTTTGATTTGACGCACGTCGAACAATCGCCCGGCCTGGCCGCCCAGGAACACGAAACCTAATTGAAGGAGGAGCGGAAAGCAGGCGATGAGCGCAAACGACACCCACGCCTGGGCGGCCAGCAGCCAGGCGCAGAAAAAAAAGGCGGTCAGCCCCCCCATAATGGCGAGGGCGATTTGCGGTACGGTGAAATGTCGTTGCAGCGACGCGCTGCCATACGCGAGCAATGAGCCGAGGAGGGCGACGAGAATGTAGACGTAGGGTAGGGCTTGTGAACCAAAGGCAGGCAGAAAGAGGGCGTTAGCCGTGATAACCAACAGGCTCAGCGTGGCGCCCAGGGCCAACGCCTGGCCGACAAGCAGAAACAGGCGCGGCCGCACATCCTGGTCGCTGGCCGGGGCGTTCACGAGCGGGGCCCCGTTTGCATTTCGGCCATGAGGCGGCCCTGCGCGCGCACCCGCCGGCACAAGGCCCGGATGACCCCCTGGGCAATTTCGGGCCGATCTGCCATCGCTTCGTCGAAAGGCGCTTTGGCGATCTTGAACACACGGGTCGGGCCGACGGCCGACACCGACGCCGAGCGGGGTTCCGGATCGAGCACGGCCAGTTCGCCCACGCTTTGGCCCGGCCCCAGGGTGATGATGGTTTGGCCGCGGCTGTGCACCCAGGCCTCGCCTTCGACGACGATGTACATACAGTCGCCGAGCGCGCCTTCTTCGATGAGGCTGGCATTGGCGTCCAGGTCAATTTCCTCGGCGATGTTGGCCACGGCGGCCAGGACGAAATCGGGGGTGTCGGCAAAAATGTCAATGGCGCGCAACAAGGC
>DAOTXG010000060.1:0-9896 GCA_034435515.1 Anaerolineales bacterium | reverse complement strand
GCGCCGATGTCGCGGAAGAGGGTGAGGGCCTGCTGATAACTGGCGAGCGCGGCGTCGCTTTGCTTACGGAACTGTTGCACGTCGCCGATGGCCTGCAGCACGTTGGCTTCGCCCAATCGGTCGCCGATGTCGCGGAAGAGGGTGAGGGCCTGCTGATAACTGGCGAGCGCGGCGTCGCGGTCATCGCGGAACTGTTGCACGTCGCCGATGGCCTTCAGCACGTTGGCTTCGCCCAACTTTGCGCCGATGTCGCGGAAGAGGGTGAGGGCCTGCTGATAACTGGCGAGCGCGGCGTCGCTCTGCTTACGGAACTGTTGCACGTCGCCGAGGGCCTTCAGCACGTTAGCTTCGCCCAACTTTGCGCCGATGGCGTGGAAGAGGATGAGGGCCTGCTGATAACTGGCGAGCGCGGCGTCGCTTTGCTTACGGAACTGTTGCACGTCGCCGAGGGCCTTCAGCACGTTGGCTTCGCCCAATCGGTCGCCGATGGCACGGAAGAGGGTGAGGGCCTGCTGATAACTGGTGAGCGCGGCGTCGCGGTCATCGCGGAACTGTTGCACGTCGCCGATGGCCTTCAGCACGTTGGCTTCGCCCAATCGGTCGCCGATGTCGCGGAAGAGGGTGAGGGCCTGTTGATAACTGGCGAGCGCGGCGTCGCGGTCATCGCGGAACTGTTGCACGTCGCCGAGGGCCTTCAGCACGTTGGCTTCGCCCAATCGGTCGCCGATGTCGCGGAAGAGGGTGAGGGCCTGCTGATAACTGGCGAGCGCGGCGTCGCGGTCATCGCGGAACTGTTGCACGTCGCCGAGGGCCTGCAGCACATTGGCTTGCAAGCCTCGGTCCTGGATGCCGAGTCGCAGTGCGCCGGTGAGCCAGGCCTCCCATTCTGCATTGATGCGAAAGACGTTATAAAGCCAGTTGCGCGGTTTGGTGGCTAACTGCGCCAGCATCTCCCCATCGCGCGCGGTGTTCAGCGCCCAGGCCGCCGCCTCGCGCAGGTTGTCGAGCTCCTGTTCGACCTCGGGCGCGGTGCTGCGGCCGGCGGTGTAATGCCTGTCGAATAGCGCACTCAGCCATTCGGCCAGGGCGCGGTGGGCGGCGTGGGCTTCGCGGCGCTCCGACAGTTTCTCCTGGGCATAGTCGCGCAAAAGGTCGTGCAGACGGTAGCGGGCCGGGCCGCCGGCTGCGCCTTCGGACCGGAGCGGGGTGAGGATGGAGGCGAAGACGAAACGGTCGAGCGTGACGCGGGCTTCGGTTTCGTCGGCGCGCCAGAGGGCGGCGGCGCCCGCGGCCGAGAAACCGCTCAGCGCAAAAGCCGCCAGCCGCCGCCAGCGGGCCTGATCGGGCTGGCTCAGTTGGGCGTAGCTCAGCTCGAAGTTCGCGCGCAGGTCGGCCAGTGCGCCCTCGCTGGCTTTGAGCGCTGTCAGCCGGTCGCTCAGGAGATGGGCGAAGTCGGCGACCGGCGTGGGCGAGCGTTCCAGGTGACGCAAGAGCCGCGAGGCAGCCAGCTGCAGGGCTAGAGGATGGTAGCCGCACAGGCGGCAGACCTCGCGCGCCCCGGCCTCTTCTTTGTCCACCCCCGCCGCCAGTGGCGGAGTCTGGCGCAGCACTGCCAACGCCTCTGCTTCCGTCATCACAGACAACTCGTGCACGGCCAGGCCGCGCACTGGCAGGGCCAGGTGGCGGGTGGTGATGAGCGCCGCACAGGGCGGCGTGGGCGGCAGGACGAGCGGCAGAGCGTGGGCGAAATCGGCGCGCACGTCATCCAGCACCAGCAAGCGCACGGCCGAGGCGCTGAACGCGGCGCGGAGCAGGGCGGCGCGGCTCTGCGCGTCAGAAACCGGCGGGAAATCCACCTTCAACGCGCGGGCCAGGTCGTGCTGCACGGCGTCCAGGGAGCGGTCAGCCGCCGTCACCCACAAGGTCGAGCCAGGTTGGAGGGCTTCGCGGCGGCGCATCAGCTCACGCGCCAGTTCCGTTTTGCCCACGCCGCCCATGCCCCCAATGCCCACCAGCGTTGGCTGGCTGAGGGCTTCCCACAAGCGTTCCGTAATCACCCCGCGCTGGACGAAGCGTTCGATTGGCGCGGGCGGGTGATAGGCGGGCTGTTCGATCGTTTCGGGGCGGCTGCGGAAGTCAAACACGCCGCTGTGCCGCGACCACACGTTGGGCGCGCGCCGGGCCGCCTCCCGGCTTCCGTGGGCTGTGACCCAGAACACGAGCGCGTGGGGGTACTGGGCCAACGCCTCACGCTGGGCGTCCAGGTTGCCCCAGACATCTTGCCCGGCAAACTCGAGGTCGTAAACAAACACCACGGCGGGTTCGGCGCGGGCCGCCGGCGGCAGCCGTTCGAGGTAGGCGAGCGGCATGGTCTGGTAATTGGGATGAAGGACGAACTCGAAGACGGGCAGGGGGCTGAGCGCCTGGCGTGTTGCGGCGACGACAGAGTCGCGCCCGGCAGGTTCGTCGTACAAGGCGAAGACAAAAGCCCCGCGCTGAGCGTAACGCAACAGCACCAGGAACCGATCCCAATCGGCTGACGCGGCGGGATTGAATTGAAGGGAAGCGGCGGCCTGGGTCATCGCGCAGCCGGGTTGGGTTCGAGGCGCTCCTTAATGAGCGGCAGGATGACCGGATTGACGTCGCACCACGGGCCATCGCCGTCGTATTCCAGCAGGGCCAGGCCGTGCAAGAGTTGCTGCACTTCGGGCTGGCTGCTCAGCTCTTTGTCCGCGTGGCGCGCGGCCAGGATCGGATAGTCTTCGGGCCTGAGTTGGCGAACGAAGTCCGCGCGCTCCTGAGCGATGGCCGCCTCCACGTCCGCCTCGCCAATTTTGTCTGCCTCCGGGTCACGGGCCACGGCGCGCACGGCGGCGGCGCGGGCCATGCGGATGAGCGACATCACCAGGCCGCCGCTGTGCGCAACGAGCGCCGCGAGCGCCCCTGGCGCAATGCGGTCATCGGCCAGGCGTCGCGTCACGATTTCGCGCAGACTGTCCGACCCATCCGGGTCGGGGTTTCCCTGCCGATTCGTGAGCCTCAAATTGGGCAGGGTGAAGTGCTCGGTGTAGAGCGTCTTGAACTGGTTGAACTCCACCGAGTAGACCAGGCCGACGGGAAAGGTATAGATGGCCGACGCCTCGAACCCGGTGACGGCGTTGGCGTGGTCGCGGAAAATCTCGCGCGCGCGGCTGATATCCGGCTTGTCCGTGTTCTCGATGACGAACAACACGGGGCGGCCAACCCGCTCCTGGACTTGCCGGGTCAGGGCATTCATCTGGTGATGCAACTCCGGGAGGTTTTCCTCGACATAGCGCGCCAGTTCATTGCGGGTGGAGGGCGTCAGTTTGTATTTGAGTTCCAGCTCGGCGACGCCGGCGTTGATCTTGGCCGCGATTTCCTCGGGCTGAACAGGGGGCGGGCCGGCGATGGGGCCAGCCAGTTTCTCACTCAGGAAACTTAGGACACGGCCTCCGATATTCTGCGCCCATTCAGCCGGGGACTGCCCGATGACGTCGCGCTCACTGGCCCGGCGCTGCAGGGCCAGCGCCATGCCCAGGAGCACGTCCTGGTACGTCAGGGTCAGCACGCTGGGCGCGAAGTTCACCAGATCCACGCGGACGACGAAAAACCGGTTCTTGAGTTCCTCCGCCAGCTTGCCCAGTTCGGTGGATTTGCCGCTGCCCCGATGGCCGGACAACAAGAACGTGACCGGCTGGTTGCCGCGCAAAGCCAAAGCCTGCAATTGAATCTGCATCAGCTTCAGTGGATTGCCCGAACGCGCCACGTAAAAGTCGGCCAGGGCCTGGCCGTGCAGCGGCTGGCGGTGATCAAACACGCTGATGGCGTCGAGGAGGTTTTTCGCTTGAGGCATGACTCGTCCAAGAATAAGTTCCGCCCAGACTCTAAGGGTCTCACAGACCCTTAGGGTCTGAAACGGTGTGGATTGTAGCGTACTTAGGGGGAAAGGTAAAACGCGAAATGTGGTCGCGGCGGCTTCGGGAGCGGCTTGTTTGCGCCGATGCGCAGGCGCGTGTACAATGTCTCGCCTCGGAACGGTTATGCCAACTCGATACGCCTTTGGCTCGCTCCTCGTCTGCCTCCTGATGGCCGGTTGCGCCACGCCGCCCGGCGCACCCGGAACCGACGCGCCCGTTTTTTCTATCTCGACCGCCGGCGAAGGAAACGCCGTGACCGTGGACGCCTCCGAGGCGACCGCCATCGTCGAGGTGCGCAGCGAGAGCGGCGTCGGCGCCGCGTCCCTTGAGCTTATCTCTGGGACGCTGCCGGCCAACCTCGTCGTGCGGCTGTACTTGCAGGGCCTGGAGGAGTTCCGCCTGACGTACGAGGGGATGGCGATCGCCGCCTCGGTGTCGAGCGGCGGCCATCTCGATATTTTCCAGAGCGTCCGCTCGCCCGAAGCCGGAGAACGGTCAATCGCCTCAGACAGTCCATTCTGGATGAAGATCAGGATCGTGTCTGAAGCAGCCACACCCCGCATCCCGCTCGGCCAGGGCTACTTTGAGATCACACTGCCCGAGGCGTTCCGGCGTGAGGGACAACGCTCCTTGATGATCCACTGGATTGATTTCTACCGCTGACAGGAGGTGAACAAGCCCCCCAGATTGTCATCCACGCCATTTCCCTCAACCTGATTATCCTGAACAGTCACCCTACGGTTTTGACTCGGCATCAACGGATAAGCAACGGATAAACGGATAGAGTGCGACAAATCCGTTTCTTAACCCCTATATTCATCCACAGGAGGCTCGCATGAACACTCGTAATCGGTTCGCTTATTGGCTCTTAACCCCGGTGATGGCGGCGAGTTTGCTGGGGCTGACGTGGTCCTCGGCCGTCTCCGCGCCGCCCGATCCCCATTCGACTAAAGAGACAGTCGTCTACATGATTCGGAACGTGTTCGACGTGGAGACCCGCTCGGCCGTCGCCGCGACGGGCGCGCTCATCCTCGAAGTCGGCCACGATTACATCCTCGTCGAAGCGGCGGCGCACGAAGCGCGGGCGCTCGGCGCGCTCGGCCTGTCCGTCTCCGAGCCGACGCCGATCGAGGCGACCATCCTGGCGTTCCCGCCCGCCGACTCGAACTATCACGACTTCGCCGAAATGGTCGCCGAAATTCAACAGGCGGAAACCGATCACCCGGCGATTTTCGATCTGTTTAGCCTCGGCGTCTCGTACGAGGGCCGCACGATCTGGGCGGGCAAAATCTCGGATAACGTCGGCGTGGACGAGGACGAGCCGGAAGTGCTGCTGACGCATCACCAGCACGCGCGCGAGCACCTGACTGTGGAGCAGGCGCTCTACACGCTGAAGATCCTCACCGACGAGTACGGCGTGACTCAGCAAATCACCGACCTGGTCAACAGCCGCGAAATCTGGATCGTCTTCGACATGAACCCGGACGGCGGCGAGTACGACATCGCCACCGGCACCTATCGCTCGTGGCGCAAGAACCGCCAGCCGAACCCCGGCTCCCAGTACGTCGGCACCGACCTGAACCGCAACTGGGAATACCGCTGGGGATGCTGCGGCGGCAGCAGCGGCCAGACCAGCAGCGAGACCTATCGCGGTTCTGCGCCGTTCTCGGCCCCGGAGACGACTGTGGTGCGTGACTTTGTGAACAGCCGTGTGCAGAACGGCAAACAGCAGATCACGGTCGCGATTGACTTCCACACCTACAGCGAATTGATCCTCTGGCCGTACGGTTACACCACGACCGACACGCCGGCCGACATGACGCTGGACGATCACAACGTACTCGTGGCGATGGGGCAGGCCATGGCGGCGACGAACGGTTACACCCCGGAGCAGGCCAGCGACCTGTACATCACCGATGGCACGATCAACGACTGGCTGTACGGCGTCCACGGCATCTTGAATTACACCTTCGAGATGTATCCGAAGACCTCGGCGCAGGGCGGCTTCTACCCCGGGGACGAGATCATCCCAGCCGAGACCGCCCGCAACCGTGATGCGATTCTGTATCTCCTGCAGCAGGCCAACTGCCCATACGGGGTGATCGGCAAGGACGCGCAATATTGCCAGGCGGCCAACACCGGCTGGCGCGGCCCAACCGCCAACGCAGCGGTGACGAGCGGCTCGGGTGACAACAACGGCTACGAGGTCAACCCGGCCAACGCGGGCGCAGACGATGGGCTGTACGCAGTGGACAACAACAGCGGCAACGGCACGAGCAGCTCGTGCACGAGCAACCGGAAAGACAGGCACATCTTCTACAACTATGGCTTCAGCCTTCCGGCCGGGACCATCCAGGGCGTCGAAGTTCGCCTGAATTCCAGGGCGGACAGCACGAGCGGCTCGCCGAAGATTTGTGTGGAGTTGTCGTGGGACGGCGGGACGACGTGGACCGCCGCCAAATCCACGGCGACGCTGTCCACGAGCGAGACAACCTACATCCTCGGCGGAGTGGCCGACACCTGGGGCCGCACGTGGAGCAGCGGTGACTTCTCCGACGCGAGCTTCCGCGTGCGCCTCACCAATGTCGCCGGCTCGACCACGCGCGACTTCTCACTCGATTGGGTCGCCGTGCGGGTGAGGTATCAGCCTTAGCCACGCCTGCCAAATCCAAATACCGGGCTAGAGACGCCCCACCGGGGCGTCTCTACTTACCTCTTCTTATTCGCCCGGCCAATCGCCTGCGCCGGGCTGGGGCGGTAAGTTTTTACCTGGTCTTCAAGAACCTCGGTCCACGTGTGCGCGTACACGGTGCGTGTGGTGACGATGGACTCGTGCCCCAAAAACGCCTGCACGGATTCCAGCGGCATCCCTTCGGACAGCAGGCTGGTGGCGATGTAGCGGCGAAAGTCGTGAGGCGAAATGGCCGTCTCCAGGCCCAGCGCCCGCGCGGCCTGGCTGACCACCTGCCAGACCGTCTTGGTGGTGATGGGTGCCGGTTGATCGCGGTCGTGCCGCACGAACAGTGGCTCGAATTTGAGATTGGGGGTCTGCGAGGATTTGGGATTGCGCCGCCGTTCCTCATCGCGCGCCTGCAAATAGGCCCGGATCGCCGCCTGCGCCTCCGGGTTGAGCATCACCACGCGCTCCTTTTCGCCTTTGCCGGTGATGAGGATCTTGTCGCTCTCCCCGTCGGCGCAATCGCTCCGTCGTAGCGAGGCCAGTTCCTGCGCGCGCAGCCCCGTCGCGAACAGCGTGTGTACGATGGCCCGGTTGCGCAGGAGCGAAAGCCTCTGCCGCCGCCCACGCGGCGTCTCGGCCGGGGGCAGGGGGCGCCGGTCGTAATAGGCCAGGATCAGCGGCACGGCCTCTTTGATCGGCTGGGTCTTGTAGCCCACGCGCCGGCGTCCCCGCGCGTCTTTGAGCACCAGCGTCAGCCGGCTGGAGGTCAGCCCGGCGGGGAGGAGCGAGTTGGCGTCCAGCCACTCGACGAAGCGCACCGCGCCCGCCAGGTAGGTGTTCTCGGTGCGGCGGCCATAGCGGCGCTCGCTGCGCATCCAATGCCGGAACTTCGCCAGCGAATCTTCCTGCAAAAGATGCAGGGGGACGATGCCGGCCGCGCCCAGGTCCGGCAGCTCCGGTTGATTGCTGGCCAGGAACTCGGCGAAGACGAGCAGCGCGCCGCGGTAGGTGATCTCGGTCTTGGGGGCAACGTCAATGGACGAGAAAAATTTCTCGGCGTGGGCGAGGGTGGGGCGCAGTTGAGCGGGCATCGAGTTTCCCTCAGACCCTAAGGGTCTCAGAGACCCTTAGGGTCTGGACATTAGGCCGAGAAAATCACCGCGCCGATGAGCACGGCCAGGCTCAACGAGCCAAGCACGAACAGCCCGCTGGCGAACGTGAACCAGCGCGATTTGTGCCGGGTGATGTTCTCCAACTCCTCGCCCAGCCGGGTCAGGTTGTGGTGATAGCGCCGATAACTGCGCGGCCAGAGCGTGACCACGCCGCACAGCATGGCCGCGATGTACAAGGCCAGCGTGACCACGGCCGCCCACTGCGCAGGGCGGTTGCCCGCCAGATAAGGCGGCGGGAACTTGTCCCCGAAGGCCGTGACCGCAAACAGCACGCCGAGCAGGCCGGTCGTGAGCTCAATGATGCGCTTCTCGGCCTCGTCCAGGAAATCTATCTGCTTTTTCTCCAGTTCGTCGAACAGCGCGACGAGGCGTTTGTCCGAGTCGCTGAGGGGCTGGCCTTCGTAGGTGGGCGGCACGCTCACGGATATCAGTACTCCTCGCAATCCAATGACACTTTCGACGTCTCGCCGCAGCCCGGCTCGCCGCAGGGCGCTTCGATCTCGTGCAATTCGGCGTCGGCGCGGCGCACGACGATGCGCTTGAAAGTGGTGTGGTCGCCGCACAGCCGGCGCTTGTCGTACCACGTGACGTGGCCTTTGGGACACCGCACCCCAATCCGAAAACGCTCTGCCTCCGGGCGAGAGGCCTGTTTTCCGGCGTGAGCCTCCAGCACGCCGCGCGCCAGTTCGCGCATTGTGTCGGTCAGGTCGTGGCGGGCGATGTATTCCAGCCACGCCAGCACGGTTTCGTGATGCGCGCTCTGCGCGGGCGAAGCGAGCAGATCGCGCGCCTGCTCGATGCCCTTACGCCGCTCGCGGATGTGGTCGTGCGCCAGCAGCTTGGCCGCCGCCAGCAGGGGCGCGTCTACCTCCGGCAAGGACAAGGAGTCAGGCACGGCGAGGCGCGCCTCGGCCAGCGTGGGGGGCAGGGGGGCAGCGTCGAGCGCGACGACGACGACAGGCTTGCGCAGGCGGTGGGCGACCAGCGCAGCCCGCTCCACCCACTCGTCCCGCGCGGCCTCTGCGCTCCAGGCCACGACGACCGCCGCGCTGCCCAGCACAGCCGTATCTACAACGCGCGCGTACAAGACCGACTCCGGCGGGATGTCCTCGGGCCGCTGGACGACGCGATAGCCCATGCCTTCGAGCGTTGACCGGAGGGGCGCGGCGCGCGCCGCGTCCGCGTTGGCGAAGACGAGGAAGATGTGCGGCATGGCGAGAGACTCCTAAAGGAACACTACAGCGAATTTAGGAAACAACGAATTTGCGCCTGTGAGCGAATTCGTTCCTTCCCCAATTCGTTGTAGTGTTCGCTCTTAACTGATTTCAAGGAGGTCAGCCAAGCCTGTCAACGAATTTGAAACGAATAAACGAATTTCCCCCGAGCGTGTGCTCATTCGTTTATTCGTTGACCATTCGTTGACAGAGCGCCACCTTGAAACCCATTAAGAGCGGTAGTGTTTAGTAGGCCTTAATTCGAGACCTTCTCCACAATCTCTTTCCAGATGGCCGCCTGCTCGCCCGTGAGGTCGCCGCCGAGTTCGTTCAGCGGCGTGCCCCACGCGGGCAGCGCGTTTTGCACGGCGCGGATGAGCGGCCCCCAGGCGGGCAGCGCGGCGGCTAACTCGCGCAACCAATCAAAGGTCCTGGCCCTGAGCGGAGGCGGGCCGGTGAGCGCGGCGGCGCACTTCTCCACAAAATCCGGCGGCAATGCGGCGGTTGGCTCAGTTTCATTCAGGGCGGATAAGTCTTGTTGTCCGCCTTGTCTGACGCCTGCCTGAATCTCGGCTAATGCCTCAGCATACGGATGCCCAGCGGGCAGGGCCGGAGTTTGCCCGTCCAATTGAGCGAGGACGGCGGAGAAGAACTCGGCTTCGTTTTGCGCCTGAGTACCCATCTGTTGCGCTCGTCCCAGAGCGCCTCCCATCGCCTCGCGCCACTCGCTGTGCTTGTCCTTGCGCGCTGTCAACACTGTAATCGTATGGGTGTAAATCTCAAATAGCGCGCCTACACCGCGAGCGGGAGCGTGAAAGAGGCGCTTCCCGAACCGATCAGGACGGATTGCTGGTAACTTGCCCGGAGTAACGCCCAACCCGCTTCCCAGCGG
>DAOTXG010000059.1:0-3232 GCA_034435515.1 Anaerolineales bacterium | reverse complement strand
TTCTCCAGCAGGGCGGCGTCGAAGGCGTACAGTTTGGCCAGTTCGGCCTCGTTGACCTTCACCGCGTCGAAGAAGCCGGAATAGCCGTAGGCCGCCGTCTTGACCATGTCAATGAAACGCTGGAGGCGGGTGGCCGCGTCCTGCAGGTCGTCCACGTGCTCGATCCCGGTGACGCTGCTGACCAGCTGGGTCTGGATGTTCGAGACGCGGCTCAACTGCTCGCCGTAGCGGTTGACAATCATGTCGCGTAACATCTTGTCGGCCTCGCGGCGGCGCTCCCGCTCCAGGTAGCCCCCGAAGCCGGGGATGAAGCCCGCGATTTTCTCCAACAGACTGCGCGAGTCCTGGAGTTTGTCAAACAAGTCGGCCATGTCGTGTTCTCCTTTTCGATTGCGCATTGTGGATTGCGGATTTGTTGTTCATCCACCCACAATCAGCAATGTCTACTTCAGTCAGTGCTTCTGCTTCGGCTTACAGGGCCAATTTTACATTGCCTCCGCCTTTTTTGCTGGCATGCCGGGCACACGTCGTCGTTCTGGCCTTGCGCTTTCCGTTTGCCGCACAATCATCTATACGCCCCGGCCCGCCAAAGGTAGCGGGAGAGCAACCCCCCTGTCATCCCCCCATCGCCGCGCAAAGCGCCCAAGAATCTTCAGCGCCCTGTGCGCGGCGATGAGGGGACCAAGGAGAGTAACAGTATAAGCCGGGCGCAGGAAAAAGCAACTGCCCAGCCGCAACGCCGTTCTGCCGCAGTTGCACTGCGGCAAGGCTGTCGTCAGCAGTGCAACTGCTGACAAACTTTGAGTGCACACACCGCGCCCAATCCGACGGAAACCCGACAATTCGCTCCCGGTTTGGCCCTGCGGGGTGGCGCGGGTATAATCGCCCCGTGACCGACAGAAGACTTTCGCGACGGCAATTTCTTTGGGCAACGGGGGGATTGTTAGCCGCCGGTTTGACGCCCCGGCTGGATGGGACTGAGGCTGCGGCGCGCTTCGATCCGCCGCCGCCCGCCACCCCGACGCCCAGGCTGACGACGGACGAGCCGCGCGAGTATTTTGTCCGGCTGGAGGACTATCACGAGCTGCCGCCGGGGTGCTACGAGCCTAACCTCATCTGCCCGCTCGAAATCATTTTGCACTCGGACGGCAACCGCCGCGGCCGCGATTTGTGGCTGGTGCAGATCACTTACGAGACGCTCCAATATCTCAAGCACTCAGCGCATTTTGCGGTGGACCAAACGCGCGTCTGGCAGCTGCTCCCCATGTACCGCACGGTCGTGCAGGAGTCGCACGGGGCCCAGGGCTACAATTGGAAAGCGATCAACGTGGAAATGGCCGGCGTGGATTTCGACACACCGGACAATTATCCGCCGGAAGACGAGATCCGCCGGACGGTGCACCTGATCTCACAATTAATGGACTTCTACGGCCTCCCCTTCCAGAGCGTCGTCGGCCACTACGAGCGCGACGAGCGCGGCATCAAGACCGACCCTGGCGAGAAATTCATGGCCGACTTTCGGAAAAGGCTGAGAGCCTATCGTGCGCGGCTATCGCCGCTCAAAAGATTGCTGAGTGCAGAATTCTGATTGCGGATAGGGGATATTACTCAATCAACCATCAGCAATCAGCAATCAAAAATCAGAAATAAGGAGCTGCCCTATGACTACTCCCACCCTTAAAACCCTTCTGACGGCCCTCGACGGCGCCGTGCACGTCACGCCGGGGGGCAAAGTGAAAGTGAAAGACGAAGCCAGACTGCGCGCCCGGATTGACACGCTCGCCCATAAATCGGCTTTGAGCGAGGGGCCGGAGCAGAGCCTCGCCCGCTGGCTGATCTGGGAGTCCGCGCTGGCGCTGGGGATCCTCCCCTCGTCCATCAACGGCCTCTACCTGGCGCGCGGACGCGGCGAGACGCCGGCCGACTTCACCGTCCCGGCTATGAACCTGCGCGCCCTTACGTTTGACTGCGCCCGCGCGGTTTTCCGCGCCGCCGCCGCCGTGGACGCCGGGGCGATGCTCTTTGAAATCGCCCGCTCGGAGATCGGCTATACCGGCCAGCGCCCCGCCGAATACACTTCGTCCGTGCTGGCCGCCGCGATCAAAGAAGGGTATCGCGGCCCGGTCTTCATCCAGGGCGACCACTTCCAGGTGAACGCCAAGAAATACGCCCAAGACCCGGAGGCCGAAGTTAACGCCGTC
This sequence comes from Anaerolineales bacterium, assembly GCA_034435515.1. Taxonomy (GTDB): domain Bacteria; phylum Chloroflexota; class Anaerolineae; order Anaerolineales; family UBA6663; genus DATDRS01. The sequence goes on along the minus strand of DAOTXG010000059.1, from coordinate 1,031 downwards.
AAAGAGTTGATCGCCGAGGCGCTCACCGCCGGCTTTTTCAACATTGACATTGACACCAGCACGCTCGTGGACTTGAGCCAGCCGGGCATCCCCGAGCAGCAGGCGCAAAACACCGGGCGCTGCGCCGAGCTCACAGCCTACATCCGCCGGCTGGAGCCGAAAGGCATCACCATCTCCGTCGGCGGGGAGATCGGCGAAGTGGGCGGCAAGAACTCGACCGAGACCGAGCTGCGCGCCTTTATGGACGGCTACAACGCCAACCTGCTGGAGCAGAGAGTGGACAAGCGCAAAAAACGCGGCGGGCTGGCGGGCATCAGCAAAATTTCGATCCAGACCGGCACCTCGCACGGCGGCGTGGTACTGCCCGACGGCACGATGGCCAGCGTGGCCGTGGACTTCGACACGCTCAAGCGGCTGTCGTTTGTCGCGCGCAAGGAATACGGCCTGGCGGGCGCGGTGCAGCATGGCGCGTCCACCCTGCCCGAGTCGGCCTTCGGCAAGTTCGCCGAGTGCGAGGCCTGCGAAGTGCACCTCGCCACCAACTTCCAGAACATGCTCTACGACCGCCTGCCCGACGACCTGCGGAACGAGATGTACGAGTGGCTGCGCGTGAACGCCGCCGACGAGCGCAAGCCAGACGACACCGACGAGCAGTTCTTCTACAAGAGCCGCAAGAAGGCGATCGGGCCGTTCAAGGCCAAACTGTGGACTCTGCCGGAGGCTCAGCGCGAGGAAATCGGCGCGGCCTGGGAGAAGCAGTTCCAGTTCCTCTTCGAGCAGCTCAACGTCAAAGGGACGCGCGCGCGCGCCGAGAAGCACACCCCGCTCAAGCCTCACCACAAGCAGCCGACCGACTTCGGCGCGGCCGACAAGGCGGCGGAGGATGTGAGCGGGCTGGCAGACTAAGCCGGGTCTCTCAGGTGCTCCTCCAAAGACCAGGGCGCGCTGGGCGACGCTTCGCGTTTGCGTTCCAGGGCTTTCGGCTTACTCATGGCGCATCGAGATAGTTTTCAACGCCCCACTTTGCCATA
>DAOTXG010000058.1:0-11665 GCA_034435515.1 Anaerolineales bacterium | reverse complement strand
GCTCAGCGCCAACTGGTGGCCGGACGGAGACCATGCCAGGGGCGATGAAGCCCATGTTGCGACGTGCGAGAACGTCACGCCTGGTTCACCGCTCGTCACGTCGTAAACGGTCGTCGTGGCCGATCGGCTTCCATGATAAAACGTGGCCGTCAATAGTTGCCCATCTGCCGAGAAGGCGGGAGGGAGGTCAGAGTAGGGGAAAAAGAACGTCTCTTCCTCCGCTTCTATGAGCACCTTCAGGTTGGCGCCATCGGTGCTGACGATCCCGACCTGGCTGATGAAGTAGCCGTCGTAAGTCGCACTGGAGGCGCTAAAGGCAATCTGTTGGCCAGTGGGCGACCAGGCGGCCCGGACATCTGCGAACCCCTGACGGGGGCTGGGCGCCGGCCCGTCCAGGCTCAGGTCATCACTGCTCAGGATTTGGCGGCTGAGGCCGGTATCCACCTCCACGATGTGCAGTGAGAAGGATGTGTGGTTTTCGTCGAACCGGACGTAACTCAGCGCCTTCCCGTCCGGGGACCAGGTGGGCAGCGCACCTTCCCCCAATGGCGTTATTGGGCCGCCCGGCGCCGGCATCAGGCCCAGTTTCGCCGCCGGCGAGTCTTCGTGTCCACTCTGGACAATAGCGGCCGTAGATTTGTCCGGCGAGAGGGCGTAGCCCTCAATGCCGACGACGTCTGGAAACTCGCGTCCCGGATCGGCGGCGTCGAAGAACTTCAGCCGGGCGGGTTGAGGCGTGTTGCCTGTAGGAGAGGGCCACACTGTGTAGGCGATCACGGTGTTGGAGGTCCACTGAACGTGACCGTAGATATTTTGGGTCCCTTTGGGCAGCCAGATCACCTCCCCGGCGGCGAAGTCCACGACCGCGGGCCGTCCGGTGATGGAGAGGATGAGCCGCCTGCCATCCGGGGACCAGGCCCCAAGATGGGTGTTCGGCAAATAGCCCGAAAGGATCGGCGTCGGCTTTGCCTCGCCTCGGGCGAAGAAAGCCGGGCCGCCCCTGCAACTCAGGACGAATTCCTTGGGAGAGGAACCGAGCGCACCCACTGGCGGGTTCTCCATCGCGGCGAGAAGCCGGGCCTGGGCCTCGGCTTGTGAAATACCCAACCCGCCAGATAACCAGGCGGTGAGATGGGGCGCCGTCCTCAGGCTGTGGAACAGCCGGGCCTCCGTCTCCGCCGGCTGGTCTTTGAGCAAGACGTTGAGGACCGCCAGCGCCCCGTGCAGGGGGAGGCTCAAGTCTCTGCGCCATCCAAAAGAAGCATCCAGGTCCCACGCCTCGCCCACAGAGAACGGCGCTGGGGTGACGAACATCTGCAGGGCGTTCGGCGTCTCCACCCCCAGCCGCGCGGCCATGCGCGCGACCAGCGCATACAGGAAGGCATTGCCCTGGTGGTCGTACACCCCCTCACCCACCAGCCGGTTGGCCGTTTGGGCGAGGAGCCAGACCGCCATCGCGCGTTTGAGCAGATCGGCGCTGGCTTCGTCGGCCGGGTAACCGACCGCGTGCGGTGATAGCATGGACAAGGGACCAGTCAGCGGCCCAGAGGGAGAAGAGGGCATCAGCGCAAAAAGAAGCGGCCCATCGGATAGCCGGCTGACGTGGTAAAGCCTGACATAGTAATAGGAGCTTGGCGTGGGCCGATCAAAATCAAGCTGGAGCTGGAGACGAGGTGGGCACGCTTCGCGCCAAATGGCGCACGCTTCGCCGAGCACATTTTCAAGGTAAGGGGCGAGGTCATCCACGAAGGCTGCGTCCACCGGATAATACTTCAAGACGAGGTATTTGCCCCGACGCTCTCGCCTTTCGCCCCACACGGCGTCGGGCGGCGAGGTGCGCTTCCAGGTATTGCCGGCGCGGCGATAATATTGGGGCAGGGCGAATCTCACCGCCGAGCCGTCGGGCGCGATGAATTGGCGGACAACGTCGGCGCGGACGGTGTCCGTCGCCGCCATCCCGGCGGATTGAACGCGGCCGGCTTCGGGCGCGGGCCACAGGATGGGTATCGGCAGGGGCGCGGCCTGGCCATCTTTGATTTGCCGGATTTGCTCTGCCAGCCACGTCGTGCTGACGCTGGGGTCAATGGCCTGCGTGAGGGCGTCTGTGTCTCTGGCGAGCGCGGCCTGATCCTCGACGGCGACGACTTGCGCCAACTCTCGCTTGAGTCTCTGGTTCTGCTCCCAGTTCAGGAACAGCCAGAGCCCCAGCATGGCCGCGAGGGCCGGAATTCCGATTTTTAGCCACACTCGCCACGAAATCGGCCGGGTCTCCTCAGGCAAGTCCGAGGCCGGGGGGAGGGGCGGCTCGTCCGGCTCTGGAGCGTGGGTGATAGTCCAGTCGAGGAGGTTGTTGGGCATTAGTAATCAGTAATTAGTAATTAGTAATCAGCAGGCAGAGGTGTCACTGGATTATATACCCAGCGCGAGCATGGATTGGGATTTTGAATCCGCGAATTTGCGCTAATCCTCACGATTGAACGTGACTATTCACACCCTTTCGCGGGCCAGGCATTTCCAAGAACACGCTGCGTGACTGTTCGGAGATTGGCGTGGGAGCGGCTTGTAGCCGCGACAGTCGCGGTTGTAAACCGCTCCCACGGGCTGCCCATCGCGTCGTACGTTGAGGAATTCGCCCGGCGGCGTCTGCTATAATCCTCCGCATGTACTTCGACGAGGCGACGATTACGGTGCGTTCGGGGAACGGCGGCAACGGCGCGGTTCACTTCCGGCGCGAGAAGTTCGTCACGCGCGGCGGGCCAGACGGCGGCGACGGGGGGCGCGGCGGAGATGTGATTCTCGAAGTGAACCCGACGCTCAACACGCTGCTGTCTTTCAGACACAAGAGCGAGTTCAACGCCGGGCACGGCAAGAATGGGCAGGGGCGCAAAATGTTCGGCAAGTCGGCGCCGGCCCTCGTCATCCCGGTCCCGCCGGGGACGGTGGTGCGCGACGCGAACACCGACGAATTGCTCGGCGACTTAGTCCAGCCGGGCCAGCGCCTGAGCGTGGCGAAGGGCGGGCGCGGTGGGCGGGGCAATGCTCGGTTCGCCAACTCGCGCAACCAGGCGCCGCAAGTCGGGGAGAAGGGCGCGCCGGGCGAAGAGCGGCGGCTCAAACTCGAACTCAAGCTCATCGCCGACATTGGCATTATCGGCGTGCCCAACGCGGGCAAGTCCACGCTGCTTGCCTCGGTCACCGCCGCGAAGCCCAAGATCGCGCCCTATCCCTTCACGACGCTGCAGCCCAATCTCGGCGTCGCGGCGCTGGACGACCACCAGACGCTCGTCCTCGCCGACATCCCCGGCCTGATCGAGGGCGCGCACCTCGGCGCGGGGCTGGGCTTCGACTTCCTGCGCCACATCCAGCGCACGCGCGTGCTCGTGCACCTGCTCGACGGCGCCGGCGGCGACCCGCTGGCCGACTTCTCGCAGATCAACGCCGAACTGGCGCTGTTCGATGAGAACCTGCCGCGCAAGCCGCAGATCGTCGCGCTGAACAAGATGGACCTGCCCGAGGCGCAGGCGAAGTGGCCGGGGGTGAGGGCCGAATTGGAAGTACGCGGCTACGAGGTGATGGCAATCTCGGCGGTCGCCCACACGGGTGTGCGCGATCTGCTGTATCGCGCGGCTCAAAAACTGGCTGAGGCCCCGCCGGCCCCGGCGGTCGAGGCGATGCCCGTCTACCACGGCCCGAAGGACGAAATGGACTTCACCATCACCCGCGAGCCGGATGGCGCGTTCCGGGTGCGCGGGGCCAGGATCGAGCGCGCGGCCAAGATGACTTATTGGGAATACGACGAGGCGGTGCAGCGCTTCCAGAAAATCCTCGAAGTGCTCGGCGTCCGCCAGGCCCTCGCCGACGCGGGCATTCAGGAGGGCGACACGGTGTACATCGGCGAGTATGAGTTGGAGTGGAGCGACTGAGGGATTGCGGATTGCGGATTGTTGATTGAAAGGATGGCGAATCCGCAATCCGCAGAAAACCTTGACTCACGGACGGAAAGGAACACGGACTGGTTGAAACATAGGCAAAAAAGTCCGTGTTTCCTTCCGTCCGTGAGTCGTCTTGGGCGAACGTGCCATCTGACTGCACCCTCGTGCGTTCGTCTGCCTCCTGCGAGCGCCTCTGTTTAGCCTCCGGCAGCACCCTCGCCTATCTTGACCGGACACCCTGTCGGGAGTAGGGTATAAGCGTGGATGGGTTTGTTCCGGGTTTCTGTTTGGCGAGGAAAGTTCTTGATTGATGATGTACTCTGTGACTCTGGACGGCCTCAGCGGGTTTGCTTTCGTCATCTATGGCGCGCTCACCTTTGCCATCCTCACTCCGCCGATTATCCTGAGCGAGACGGTTGTCTTGTGGGGGCTGGCATGGGGCTCGGCCGGGCGTTCGCTGCTCGCCTCGCTCGTCATGAACGTGGCTTCCACCGCCGCCGGGATCGTGGTTACCCTTTTCGCCCCCTTGTTATTATTGGGCGGAGGAATTTGGGGCGTTGGGCTGACGACCTGGATACTTTCCGTCCTCGTCGAAGGAGGAGTGCTCAGGCTGATGAACCAGGGGGCCGAGCGCCGAAACTGGCTGGCAGCCATCGCCGCCAACCTGGTGAGTTATACTATCGCCATTGTTCTGCTGAAAGTGTTGGGTGTTTTCTAGACTCAGTAGATCCAATTTTCAGGGTTGCGGTAAGGCGGTTGCCACGATTTCTTGGACGTAACCATAGTGACCCTCCAGTGCCCGCCGGATGAACTTGACCAGTCGGCTGAGCTGGAAACGTTTAGTATCCAACCAACGATGACCCCGGCGAGGCATCTGTGTAAAGAGCCAGCGGAGATGGAGCCACACGTTCAGCAAGACGAAGCTCAGCGCGATCAGCAGGAAGCGATAGACCGGGTTGGGCGAGGTCGTCCAGCCGCGCACCTGACCAGCGCACCGATAACTGCTTTCGACACCAAAGCGGCGGCGGTACTCGCGGCGGGCGTGCTTGGGCGACCAGTCCAAATGGATGAGAATGAAGAGCAGCCATTCAGCGCGGCGCTTCAGCCGTCCGGTACGTCTGGCAGTGGTGAACACGCGGCACACCGCCATTTCGGCGGTGAAGGCGGTGTGGTTAGGCCCCTGAAAGGTATAGGTCGTGCGATAACTCTTCATCCCGTGGCACAAGGCGCGCGTCCCGCCGGTCTTGCCGCGAATGGGACAGGCGATAAGGGCTGGCTGCCCGTCGTGGGTCAGGTAGTCCATCACGCCGATCCCGGCAAAGCCTTTGTCCAAGAACAGGTGGGCCACACGAATTCCCAATGTTTTCAGGCGTTTTCGCAGGTCGGCCACAATGGTCACGGTGTCTTCGTCGGGCAAGACAAACCGCAGGGCCAGGGTGACGCGCAAGTGTTTCCGCATCACGTAGGCTGTAGCAATCCGATAGAAGCGCGTGGTGCCATCGCGGGCCTGCCCACGCACCCACAAGCCTGCGGCCTGAGGCACTTTGCCATAGTAAGGTCGGTCGTGAAAGTCCATCGCCACGTCTTGGGCCCGCCGCCAGACGCGCGGCGGAATCTCAGCGGCCAGCGCCGCATTCACGCGCCGTTCCAAGTCGGGCAAGTCTTCCACCCGCAGTTGCGCGCGGAAGTAGGTGCGGATCGTTTCGGGGTCGGGCGTGCCGACCAAATCGGCACAGACCGCTTCCAGGGTGCCCCGGTTGGCTGCCACGCCCAGCAAGGCATTCAGCAGGTCCGCCGTGGTGCAGGCGTAGCCGTCGGCCTGCAACGGCAAATGTTTGCTCAAATTTTCACGGGCGTAGGTCAACACTGTCTGGTCGCTCAGTTTCGGCGTATCATTCGACATGGGCTTGTCCTCCGGCGATTGTTGGGTGGTACTAACAATCTTACCGGATTCGGGCAAGCCCTTTGCCTTCTTATGTCGTCAAGAACACCAATTTGGATCTACTGAGACTGGTTTTCATGTACTGAATACGGAATACGCACTACGCAATACGTACTACGCGCCGTTTCGACGTATTGCGTATTTCGTGTTGCGTAAGAATCATCGGAGGTCCTATGCGACGGCTTTTCCTGGCATCTCTTTTGGGCCTGGCCCACGGCGTCTCGGATGGGGCGGCGGGGCTGCTGCTGGGCAGCCTGTCGCTTGGGCTGGAACTGCGGGAGGTCGGCGCGCTGTCGGCGCTTTACTTCCTCCTGGCCTTTGGCGGGCAGCCCGCCGCCGGTTTGCTGGTTGACCGCCTGGGACGGCCGCGGGCCGCTGCGTTGGCCGGTCTCCTGCTGGGCGGCGCGGCGCTCCTCCTCGTACGCTGGCCGTTCATTGCCGTCACGCTGGCGGGCGTCGGCTCCGCGATGTTCCACGTCGGCGGCGGCGCGCTGGCGTTGTGCGCCACCCAGGGGCGCGCTGTGGGCCCCGGCCTCTTCGCCGCGCCCGGTGTGGCCGGGTTAGCCATCGGCGGCGTCCTGGCGGCGACGAACCATTTTGTCACCTGGCCCTTTCTGGTGCTCTCGACGTCATTGGGCGTGGCCATCGCTTGTCTCGAACTGCCCCCACTCCCTTATCCGCGGCGACGAGATGAGCCTGTGTTCGAGACGCATGATCTGGTGATGCTGACGCTGCTGACGGCCATTGCGCTCCGCTCTGCCGTGTGGAACACTTTTCAACTCCTGCTCGCCGGAAACCTCGCCTTGCTGTTCGGCGTCGGCCTGGCGGCCGCCATTGGCAAGGCGCTCGGGGGCCTGCTGGCCGACTGGCTCGGCTGGCGGCGCTGGACTGTGGGGGCGCTCCTGGCAGCGGCGGCGTTGCTCACCTTTGCGGATGAGAGGCCAGCGGCGCTGCTCGTGGGTGTGGCGCTGCTCCAGTCGGCGACCCCGGCAGCGCTGGCGGCGACCGGGCAGATGCTCCCCCGGCAACCGGCGACTGCGGCAGGGCTGGCTTTGGGGCTGGCGATTGTCCTCGGGGGCCTGCCCTTTGTCGGCGGGTTGGGCCAGACGATGAACGCGCCGCCTGTCGTCGCGCTGCTGACCATCCTGGCTGCCATAGGCTTCTGGATCGCTGCTCGCCCCGCACAGGCTATGCTCCGCTCCAGCAGCGGGTAGCCATTCAATCTGCCTGATAGACGACTAAAGTCGTCACTACGAATCCGCCATTTTCAATCTGACTCACTGCTGAACGCGATGGCTTTCAATCAGCAATCAACAATCCACAATCACCAATGAAGATCGGCGTCCTCGGCGGCACGTTTGACCCCCCGCACTTCGGCCATTTGCGCCTGGCGGAGGCCGCCCAAGCCCAGCTCAGGCTGGGGGAAGTCTTGTGGGTCGTCACCGCCGACCCGCCGCATAAGCAGGGCAGCCCCCTCTCGCCTGTCGCCGACCGGCTGGCGATGGTCGAGGCCATGATTGCGGAGCAGCCGGGTTACATAATCTCCCGTGTGGACATTGACCGCCCCGGCCCGCACTGGGCGGCGGATACGGTGAGGCTGCTGGCTGGAGAGTTTCCCGGCGACGAATTGATCTACCTGATGGGGGGGGACTCGCTGCGCGACCTGCCGACGTGGGGCCGGCCGCTGGAGTTCCTCTCCTATTGCTCGCTCGGCGTCCTGCGCCGCCCCGGCGATGCGATTGACCTGCCCGCGCTGGAACAGAAACTGCCCGGCCTCACTGCCAAAGTGGCGTTCGTCGAAGCCCCGCCGTTAATAATCTCGTCCAACGAAATCCGCCGGCGTCTGCAAAACGGCGAAACCATCGCGGACCTCGTGCCAGAGGCCGTGACGCGCATCATCCACAAACGCCGCCTGTACCACCCTGATCTCTAATCTCCAATTCTCTAACCCTCCCATGCCCGCCGTCCCGCCCCACTATCACGAAGTCCTCTACTGGCGCATCACCCAGCAGGAGCGCCGCCTGCTTGTCATAAACCTGTTGTCCATCCCTCTCGCGTTAGCCGCCGGGTTTCTGTTGACGATGTTCGCCGTGTCGTTTGGGGGGTTGCTGCAGATGGGCAGGCTGGAGGTGACGCCTGGGCGACTGGCGATCCTGATCGTCGCCATCTCTGCGACTTTGGGGCTGCACGAGCTGGCGCACGGGCTGGCGATGCAGCTCTACGGCGCGCGCCCACAATATGGATTCATGTGGCAGGCATTCGCCTTCTACGCCACTGCGCCCGGCTACGCCTTCACGCGCAATCAGTATCTCGTCGTCAGCCTCGCGCCGCTCGCGGGGTTGAGCCTGCTGGCGATGGCCGGGATCGTCGCCTTCGCCGGGTCGAGCCTGGCCGTGCTGTTATTGATCTGCGCGACGGTCAACGCCGCGGGGGCCAGCGGCGACGCCTGGATGACGGCGATCGTCGCCCGTTACCCGCCGGAAGCCTGCGTGATTGACGAGCGCGACGGGATGCGGGTTTTCCTCCCCGCCCCGGGCGGCTCAGACTCAGCGGATCCAATTTTCTGAGGAGGGAGGCACGCCTACGTGCCGGGCCGCACCTGGGGGTCTCACCCGTCAAATTTGGATCTGAGACTGAAAATGCCCCGCAGGCGTTGGGCCTCCAGGGCATGGAGACCTTCCCGCAGGCTCACTGCGGGAAGGTAGTTATTTCGGCAACCGACGACCACTCACCGCCTCGGCTGCATGACGAGGCGGTGGTGGGTCAGCCCTAAATTGACCGGGCGAAGGGCGTTATTTCTTGCGCTTGGTCGCCTTCTTAGCCGGTTTCTTGGCGGCTTTCTTGGCGGCCGCTTTCTTAGCCGGTTTCTTGGCGCTGGCCTTCTTCGCCGCGGGTTTCCTGGCTGGTTTCTTGGGGGCAGCCTTCTTGGGGGCCATGGCTGGGGCCGGCGCCTCAGGCATAGGCATAGGGGCCGGGGCCTCGGTCGCAGGCATCATCGGCTTGTTTGTTGGGGCGGGCATATCAGACATAAGATTTTCTCCTCATTGGTCATGATGACCTTATTGGGATTCAGCCGGCTTTTCAGCCGGCTTTTCTGCTTCAGCAGCCTGGCTGGCCGGTGCAGATGCGGCCTCGGCAGGCGGTTCCGGATCGGCTGGCGTGGGCGCGGCTGGTTCGGCCTCTGGTTGGGGGGCCTCTCCCCCGCCGGGTTGGGGCGGGGTCCAGCCGGGCGGCGCGGCCCGCCGGATCTGGTCCATAGAGATTTTGAGCGTCTGGCGGCAGCGGGGGCACCGCTGGTCGTGGTGCCTGGCCCCGGTCTGGCTGGCCGCCGTCAGCGCCTCGGTGATCATCTCGCGGCTCAGGGAGAAACTCCAGCCGCACCGGTAACAACGGACGTTCATCGTCTCACCTCTTTACGCATCCCTATATAGCACAATCGTCGTAGAAAGCAAATCGGCGGATGGCCGCTGCGCGTGGCGGATGGCAGATGGCGGATGGCAGATAGCAGATAGCAGATGGCAGATAGCAGATGGCAGATGGCAGATAGCAGATGGCTCTGGCCCACGCGATACGCGATACGCAATACGCGATACGCCATCCGCCATCGGCTATTTGCGCGAGGCGACGAAGATGCCGGCGAGGATGAGCGCGCCGCCGGCGAGTTTGAGCGGCGAGGGCGTTTCTTGCAGGAGGAACAGCGCCAGGAGAGTCGAGCCCACTGGCTCGCCCAGCACGGTCACCGATACGTAAGTCGGCGGCAGATATTTCAAGGCCCAGTTGAACGCCGAGTGACCGACGAGCTGCGGGACGAGCGCGAGCAGCAGAAACCACAGGTAAGTGAGGGGCGCATAGCCGGTCGCGGGCAGGCGCGCGATGAGCATCACGGCGACCAACACGACGGCGGCTGAGCCATAGGCGAGCGAGATGTAGACGACGAGCGACATCGAGGCCCGCAGTCTTCCGCCGATGACGTAGTAAATGGCGAAGGCGAGCGCGCCCGCGAGGGCCAGCAGATCTCCCAGGAAGGCGCTGCCCTGCAGGAACTCGGCGAGGGGCGGGCAACCCGTCGAGGAGGAACAGGCGTCGCTAAGGCCCACGATAATCCCCCCTGTCAGCGCGATGGCCAGTCCCATCCCGATCGCCCGCGACAGTTTTTCGCGCAGGAAGACCGCCGAGATCAGCGCGACGAAGAGCGGCGCGGTGTTGACGATGACCGCCGAACTGGCGACGGTGGTATAAGCGAGCGAGCTGATCCACGTCCCGAAGTGCGCGCCCAGGAACACGCCGGAGGCCGCCGCCCAGGCCCATTCGCGGCGCGTCAGCGCGCGCAGCTCGGCCCGGCGGCGCCAGAGGGCGAGCGGAATCAAAATCAGGCTGGCGAGCGCGAGGCGATAGGCGGCGATGACGAGCGACGGCGCGCCGCCCTGCTGCGCGAGCCGGATAAAGATCGAGGCCGTGGAGACGGCGAGGATGCCTGCGCCGAGGCCCAAAGGGGGAGGAATAGGGGGATTTGCGCGGCTCAATTTTGCGTTTTGCTTGACAAAGGATTGGGGCAGGGCTACAATCGTTATCGTTTGCGCCATATTACTCGATGTAATTTTCTCGGTCAATTTCCACATTGACGTTAAGGAGACTCCGCTCATGGCTCACGAACTTCCCTCCCTCCCTTACGCTTTTGAAGCCCTCGAACCCCACATTGACGCGCAGACGATGCAGATTCATCACGGCAAGCATCACGCTGCGTACGTGACCAACCTCAACAAAGCCCTCGAAAGCGCGCCCGCTCTGCAGAGCAAATCCGCCGAAGATTTGATTAAAGACTTGAACGCCGTGCCCGAAGGCATCCGCATGGCCGTGCGCAACAACGGCGGCGGACACGTGAACCACACGATGTTCTGGCAGATCATGGGCCCCAATGCAGGCGGCGAGCCGATGGGTTCGCTAAGCGACGCGATCCAGTCGGCGTTTGGTTCCTTGGACGAGTTCAAGGCCAAGCTCGAAGCGGCCGGCGTGGGGCGCTTCGGCAGCGGCTGGGCCTGGCTGATTGTGGACAAGGACGGCCGGCTCGCCATCACTTCCACTCCCAACCAGGACAACCCGATGATGGACGGCCTGAAGCCGGTCATGGGCGTGGACGTCTGGGAACACGCGTATTACCTGAAGTACCAGAACCGCCGCGCCGATTACCTGAAAGCCTGGTGGAACGTGGTCAACTGGGCCGAAGTGGCGAAGCGGTACGAGACGATGAAGTAGACATTCTGGAGATTGGAAAATAGAAGTTGGAGATGGTCGGTTGTTCTGGGACCTCTCCAACTTCCAACTTCTAACCTCTAACCTCCAATCTCCATCTCAACTAACCTGGAGGAACCTATGACGCATATCATCACCAGCCTGTGCGTGCGCGACGGCGGCTGCATCGAGGTCTGCCCGGTGGAGTGTATTATCCCCGGCAAACCCGAGAACGAGTGGCCGTGGATGTACATTGACCCGGACACCTGCATTGACTGCGGCGCGTGCATCCCGGAGTGCCCGTACGAGGCCATCTTCCCCGAGGACGACGTGCCCGGCGATTTCACGGCCAAGGACGGCACGAGACTGAGCGCCCCGCGCGACCCGAACTGGGCCAGCAAGGCGACCGAGCACTACGAGGGCCACGACAACAAGCAGGCGGCCGTCATCCTGGAGCAAACGGTGACGCTCGCGGCCGGCGATGTTGTAGACCTGCGCGCCGACATCCAGCCGAACTACGATTTCTTCAAAGGCGGCCCCGGCTACAACGCCAAGTAACTTT
>DAOTXG010000057.1:0-7134 GCA_034435515.1 Anaerolineales bacterium | reverse complement strand
GTATTCGGCGGCGCTGTCTACGGCTTCGCCAGTCAGCAGGTTGACGAGATAGACGGTGATCGTCGTCGTCCCAATATCAATTGCCAGGCCCCAGACCGTCTCTGCCTGATCTCCGGCGACCAGATCAATGAGGCGAGGCGGGCCGTCCGGCCTGCGCCAGTTGTCGGTTTCGACGATGGCCGTGACGGCCCAATTCGCTTCACGCAGGCGCTGCCCGAGTTCGCGCAGGAGGGGAAGAGGGATGTCAAGGTTGTGGACGCCGCGCGCCTCCAGCGCACGCTGCAAGCGCGCAAAATCGTCAACGGCGTCATTCAACGTCGGCGGGTCGAGCGGGAGGTAAAACGCCTGCACAGTCTGATCACGGGCAGAAGCGTAGGGAAAAGGAACGGCAACTTTGCGGGCGGTTTTGTCGGTGACCAGCCGGCGCTCACTCTCTTCGACCGGCTTCGGAACGTAGATCGTAGCATCGCCTTCGACGACGGCCTGGCACGCGAGCGCATAGCCCGCCTGGATGTCGGCCTGGGAGAGGCGCAGCGTCGAGCGCCGCCGCACGGCGCCGGCCTCGACGACGACTGCGCATCGCCCGCACCGTCCCTGCCCGCCGCACGGCTGCGCGATATCCAGTCCGGCCAGCCGCATCGCCTCGATCACGAGTGCGCCGGTTTGCACACTGGCCGTTTTGTTTTCCGGCCGAAAGGTGAGGGTATGATACAACCTCAGACGCCTTCCTTGTGTTTCCACATCACTTTCAAATAGCCCGGAAGGTCCACCGCCTCCTTTGGCCCGACCATAATTTCCCATCCCGGCAGGGCCTCCTCCAACTCCCCGGAGAGCACAGCCACCTGCCCAGGAATGATCAGCCGCCTGTGGTTAATCTTGTTCTCGACGCCGGTCGCTTTCACTGCTTTGGCAATGCGGTCGGCGTCGAACTTGCCGGCCGCCCAGGCCGTGAGCACACTCATGCCTTCCGCGTCGCTCACCAAGAGCCAGCCCGGCCAACCCGAGCCTTCCACCTCGTTATTCACCGCAAAATATGTGATCGAAAAGTTCGTCGTCACCATCAGCGGCGCGCCGCCGTCCGGCGCGTTGATCTCGTACAATCCCGGCAGAACCTGAATCGGCTTCTGCGGGTCGGTGAAGATGTTCTGCCGCAGGACGAGCAGCGGATACAGCAGCGCCGGGTCGAAAGTCTCCAGCACGATGAACCCCGCGTATTTGGCGATGTGCTGGGCCGCCAGCAGCGCTTCGTCAGTCCCAGCCTCGCTGGGGAAGGTGATGACCGGATAGCCGAGCGGGCGGAAATTCTTCTTCAGCGCCAGCCGGCGCAGTTGAGTGAGCGCGGTGAGCGAGTCGCCGTGCGTACGCGCCAGCGGGTCGAGCGCCAAATCCTCGACGCCCGCTTTCTTGAGGTCCTCGGCGAGCGCCGCCAACCGCTCCAGCGTTTCTGCCTTGACGACCAGCGGCGCTTTCGCGCTCCGGGCGAGTTCGGCCATCGGCTGCCAGTTCGCCTGGTCGGCGGCGTACAGCAGGGGCTTGATCCCGGATGCGGCCTTCAGCCCCTCCGCCATCACCTCCGGCCGGGTCGTGATGAGGATGAGCGGCTTCTTGCTCACCGCATGCACGGCGCTGACGGCCCCGGCAAACGTTGCGCCGTCGCCCGAGGCCGCCTCCACCGCGAACCCGTCCACGCCTAAGGGGATGCCCACGTAGTCCACTACGTAAGCCTCGGCCTCAGACACTTTTGCCTTGATACTTTCCACGCCGTCGGTGTCTTTCACGCGGATGAACAGGCCGGGGCGGTGGTAGAACGTCTTCTCGTGGCGGAAGAGCACGGTCTCATTGCCCGCTTCGACTTTCATCCCATTGCTCGCCACCGTCACCAACCGGATGGGCGGCGCAGCGGCGGCTTCCAACTGTGACTTGGCCTCTTCGGTCACATACGGGCATTGCTTCAACTCGGCCTGCTTGGCAGCGAGTTTCATCGCAAAGGCCAGGCAAGTTGGGTATCCACATTCATGACAATTTGTCCCAGGCAACAGTTTATATATTTGCAAGCCAGTGAGTGGCATCCTCTATTCTCCTTTCTTAGTGCCTTTCTTACCAGTTCTTTAGTGATTCCTTGAGTTATGCTATCCTTACTACCCTACTGTGGTGCGAAGGAGAACTAGCCCATGACCAGAGGCAAGCGCATAACTCAAGATCAACAACTTGCTAATGGTAGTATAGTTTTTTGGTCGCAACGTCTTGAGCAATATGGTTGTTCTTATGTTCCCGTTCGCTGCGGGTTGTGTGGTCAGCAACGTATCGTTAGTACAAGTGGGATTCATGTTGGCTTCAACGGCATCTGTCGTGAGTGTAGCACCGCGGCGAGACGAACGATCCAGCATACTGGTGAGGAAGTGCTGCCGAATGGCAGCATCATTTACTGGGACGATGAGCAATACGACGAGAGATACCCTACTGATCGTCGAATCGTAACTGTTCGTTGCGGCGGCAAGTATTGCGGTGGCTCTACACGACAGGTGCCGGTGCACATCGCGGCTGAAGATGGCTTTACGGGTCTTTGCCGAAGGTGCGCCCATTACGGTTCTGCCTCTGGCCGTTGGAAAGGCGGCAAGAAAAAGAACCTTCAAGGCTATGTACTTGTTAAACTTGCTCCAGATCATCCTTTCTACTGCATGGCCGACAAGAACGGCTATGTCCTGGGACACCGTCTGGTTATGGCGGAAAAACTTGGCCGCCCGCTTCAGCGCAAGGAAATTGTTCACCATATCAACGGCAAGAAAGATGATAATCGCCTTGAGAACCTGGAACTTCTCGTCAAACACGACCATCCAGGGTATCACTCTATGCCGGATGAAGAATCTGGTTTATGGGCATGGCTGAAGCGAAGAGTGCTCAGACGGTAGTTCCTTCAGTCACCCTTCTTCATCAATTCCTCTATCATTGTTTTCACGCGCATCACCGAGTCGGGATGCCGCAGGACGACCACATCGGCCCCGGCGTGGATGAGCGTGCTGGCCGTCAGCGTTTCCCAGTTCACAGCCCGCCGCTTCCAGTCCCCCCAACTCTCCGGCACGCCCTCGCCCACCTTAGATTCCTTGGCTTTCCAGGCTTCCTCGCCGGGTGTGACGATGATGGGCTGCTGCGTCATGCTGTCGCCCTGCAAGCCGGCCAGCCGCAGACGTTCCATCACCGAATAGCCGTATTCGATGCCATAGCCCAACGCACCTGTCGTCGGATCCATGATGATGCGCTCCAGCGGCATCCCCATGTCGTGGATCAGGATGACGAGCTGCTTGGCGAGGTTCACGTCCATCGGCGTCTTGGAACTGACCAGGTGGTCATTCGCCATCGCGGCCGCCACAATCGTCCGGTAATTCTTGTCCTCGCAAATGCCGATCAGCAGCCGTTCGCCCTGGGCTTCTTCGGCGACGGGGACGATTAGTTCGTTGTCTTTCTCGGCCTGCCCTGGCCCGAATACCGCGAGCGGCAGTCCGCTGGCTTTCAGCACTTTGCGCGCGGCCTCGCGGGCCTTCTCTGGTGTGTTCGGCTTGCCGTCGGCGGCGGTGAGCGACAAGGTGAGGACGAGCAAGTCTGCTCCGGCGGCCTCGGCGGCGGCGGCCCAGTCGCCGGGGTCGTCCATCGCCTCGCCCCACGCCTCGTACAGCAGGGGCGACCAGTCCTCCGGTTTCCGGTCCTTAATTTCAATCGCCAGCGCCGGCGGATGAGGGATAGCGCCGTCGAAGTGCAGGAAGGGCAGCGTGCCCTGGCCGCCGACGGTCACGGTTCTGGCGCGCGTCCCCCCCTGCGCCTGCGTCGCGCCCAGCGTCACCTCGCGGACTTTACCCGCCCATTTCTCTTTTGGAATCTCGACTGTCAACGGCATAAATGCCTCCTGGTTATAGAATGTCAGCGCGACGGGCTAATTCAAAACAATCCGGATCATCAGCGCCTCTAGCGCCAGTTTCACGGCCTGTTCGTGCGGGATGCCGTGATAGACTTTCTCTATCGCCGAGACCATCGTGTCGGCGTCGGGGGCGAGCGCCTGGGCTATCCCGCAGACCTCGTGTCCCCGCAGCTGCAGTTTGACTGGCCGGGCGGTCTGGAGATTCTTCCACCACTCGTGCTGCCGGCTGGTGATGAGCGTGAGGCAGTCGCCCTCACGGGCGTAATTGATAGGCGTGGAATACTCCTTGCCGCTCTTGCGCCCGGTGAAGATGAGCAGCAACGTGTTGCCGCTGACCAGGCTGTGCAACGATGAGCGCAAAAGCCATTTCATGATCGGGTTGTAAACGTCAGCAGGTTTCATCGCAAACGCCTTTCTATCGCGTCCAGTGAAATCACGGCCGCCGGGCGCGGCTCACCCGGCCAGTCGTGCATCAGAAAGAGATAGTTCACCCCGCGATCCCGCATCATTTGCGCGGCGGTCTCGGCGGGAATGTCCGGCGGGACGGTGGGAATGTCTTCGTCCATCACCTCGCCCACCGTCTGGCTGCCGCCAGCCTGCGTCAATTGCTCGCGCGTGAGCCAGCCGCAGGCCATGCCGTCTTCGTCCAGTGCGACGACCACGTCGCCAGTCAACTGCGCCAGCACCGCGCCGCACGTCTCCGCCTCGTGGCAGACCGGCACGCCGATGGTCATCACGTCTCGTACCAGCAATCCTCGCATCTCCCTGCGAGACCTATGGGGTCTTCGAGACCCCAAAGGTCTTCAAGTCGTGACAGATATTTAGGACTCGCCCAAGAATAAGTTCCGCCCAGACCCTAAGGGTCTCAGAGACCCTTAGGGTCTGAAACCGGAAGTTATTTTTAGACGGCGACTTAGCGTCGCGCCGCCGCCTTCTTCTCCACACTCACACGAACCGACCTGCGATGACCGTTCGTCGAGCGCGCTCCGGTCATCACCAGCCGGCGCGGCGTGTGAGTCAGCACCTCCGGTCCGTCCTCCCTCACCACAAGCGTGTCTTCCACGCGCACGCCCCATTGGCCTGTATAAAGCCCGCAGTTGCCGACGGTAATCACCGTGTTAGCCGCCAGCGGGGGCGGGGCCTTCTCGCCGTGAAAGAAGGCGTGGCCGGGCGGCAGAGGCGCTTCCTCAAATTCGATGCCTAAGCCGTGAATCGGCGGGCCGAAGATGTGCTGGCCGTGTCCGGCTTCTTTGAGGCTTCCGTGAATGGTCTCCTCCAGTTCGACCATGCTGACGCCCGCCCTGGCTTTGGCTATCGTCGCCTGTTGGGCTTTCAAGAACAAGTCGTAGGCCGCCTGCTGTGCCTCGGTGGGTTTGCCCACGGCCACCGTGCGGCACATATCGGCGCTGTAACCGTCCACGACCGGGTGCAGGTCAATCATCACCAGGTCGCCCTTCTGCAATTTGCGCCGGGTGGGCAGGCCGTGCGCGATATTGGTGCGCGGGCCGGAGGCTACGTAGGTACGATAGAATCCCTCGGCCCCTGCCTGCCGCATGGCATACTCGGCCTCGGCGGCGACCTGGCTTTCGGTGATCCCCGGCCTCACGGCTTTGATCGCCGCTTTCATCCCTGTGTCCGCCGCCCTCGCCGCTTTGCGGATGCGGGCGATTTCGTCATCGTCCTTCACCATCCGCAGTTCCGAGAGGATGTGAGTGCAGTCCTTCGCCGTTACCTTCTCCGGCTTGGCGTGCGGGTGGGTGAGCATCCCCATCATAGACTGCGTGAGGAACGTGAATTCCAATCCGACCACGCCCTCGTGAATGCCGAACTTCTCGAAGTAGTGGGCGATGGAGTGGATCATGCCCACCTCGTCGTCGAAGCCCACGATGTGGTCAAAGTGCGCCAGCCCTTTCACGTCGGCGATGTCAGTGACCGGCACGCCGAGGGCGACTTGACCGCCCTGGGTAATCACGGCGTAAGAGCATAGGCGGCCGTCGCCTGTAAGGTAAACCATGTTAGCGGGCTTGGTGAGCAGAAGCGCGTCAAGGCCAGCGGCTTTCATCAACGCGCCACATCGCTCTAAGCGCTGCTGACAAATTTGGCGGTTCATAATGCTCTCCTGACGAGTCGCGCTGCCCCGCCCCCTTCTCCTGGGTTTTGCTCAGGAGAGAGGGGCAGGCAGGGAGTGAGGTTCTAAAGCAACGACGGCATCACCAGCGCCGGATGGTCTTTCTCCGTGATATAGGCCACCAACCCCTCCACATCCGTCGCAATACGCTCGTCGCAAATCCTGTCAATCAAATCCGGGTCGCCCTCACGCTCGGCGACCTTCCTCAACTGCTCGGCCATCTGCTCTTTGAGGATGGACGACATCCACACCACGCGCTTGAAGCCGCCGTCGGCCGAGATGAACTTGGGCGAGAGCAGATAGAACTTGCCGTGCCCCATGATGCCCGGCGTCTGCAGGCCGCCGCCTGCCATGCCCGCCAGCGTCGAGAACGTCATGCCGGCCGGGGTCATGCTCGTGTCCTCGCGGCTCACCACCATCACGCCGTTGGCTTCGGGGATGACCATCGCAATGCACTCGAAGCAGCCGCAGGCTGTCATCGGGTTTTCCATGATCGAATAGACGGCCACGTTGCGCACCTGCTGGTGCGATGCGCCTTCCACGAATTCGTCCGTCCCGGCCCAGTAGCCTTTGGTTGGGTCGAGCGTCGAGCTCTTTTTGATCGGCTGGTTGGGGCCGGTGGGGTTGATCTGGTAGGAGGCCTTGCAGTCGAGCCAATTGTACGCGCCGCACAGCCCCAGGCGTTCCGGCGTGACGATGCAGACGTGATTGGGCGCGAACGACTGGCACAGCGTGCACGAGTAGAACTCCTCCACGCTTTCGTCGGTCATGTTGCCCAGGCGCACGTTGCGCTCGTCGTAGGCCGCGCGGGCCGTCGCCAGCCAGCGCTCCATCTCGGCCGGGTCGGTATAGATCGTCACCTGCGCCTTATCCACAATCGCGCCGAAGTCGGCGTGGAAGCGCGCGTGCAGGATGTCGCCGAAGTGCCGCAGGTTGAAGCCCTTGTCGGCGGCGGTCCGGCTGATGCGGACCCAGGCGATGTCGCGCTGGCCGATGTGCTGGATGCCCGACGCGCCGTTGACGAAGTGGTGAATCTGGCGCTCCAGCACCGGCTCGAAGTCCTTTTGCATCTTCCGCCCGGCCACGTCCACGACGA
>DAOTXG010000056.1:0-8114 GCA_034435515.1 Anaerolineales bacterium | reverse complement strand
GTCTTTGTCACGGTCGCCCGCGAAGACCGTATCGTGTTCTTGGATATTACCGACCTCACCAAGTTCCGAGCCGAAAATTCTTTGCAGGTGCTGACGGAAGCCGCGCCCCTCCACCCTGAGCTTTTGGCGCGTCTGCAAGCCCTCGCGGACAAAGGCCAGATTGAGTTGGGCCGCATGGACATGGCGTCCATTCCTGCCGAATTGACTCCCACCCCCGGCGCCCCCGGCGTGTTTCTAGACCCTGAACTTTCTTTGCGGCACGGCAGTTTTGATTTTAGCGAGGGCAATGTGGAAGATGCTCTCCGCTATTTCACGCAGGGCCCGGCTGTCCTGCTCATGCCCGTCACCGCGCAACGCCTCAACGTCCAAGTCGGCGACACGGTCTCGGTCCAAACGCTCACCGGCCCGGTGGATTTCACGGTGGCGGGCGTCGGCGCGGATGTGTGGGTGATGACGGCCTTCTCCTTCGCCGACGGGCAGAAGTATTTTGCCGTAACCGACCCGTCGTTTATGAGCATCTTCGTCGGCGAGGGGCAAAATAAGGAAGCCGTTCTCAAGCAGGTAGACGACATCGTGGCCGATTATGGCCTGGTCGCCCTGGACTTCAAAACTTTATTGCGCGAGTTCTTCCGCATTGGGGACCAAATTATCGGCCTGATGAACGCGCTCCTGCTCCTCACCGTCCTCGTGGCCGCGCTGGGGGTGGTGAACACCATGGTCATCAATGTGACCGAGCGCCAACGCGAGATTGGGATGTTGCGCGCCATCGGGACCACGCAACGCCAGGTGCGCCACATGGTCGTGGCAGAGGGCGCGGCGCTCGGCTTGTTCGCGGTGTTCGTCGCCGTGTTGCTCAGCCTCGTCATCGTCAGCGCCTACGTCTTGCTTATCTCGCCTAACGGCTTGCAATCCATCGGTTTCCGCCTCAACTGGCAGACTTTTCAAAACGGCGTTCTGCCTGCCCTGCCGGTGATAGCGCAGGCTACGCTCGCCGCGCTGATTTTCGCGCCGCTCGTCGCCGGCCTGGCCGCGTATTACCCGGCCAAACAGGCGGCGGCCATGGATGTGATTGACGCCACGCGCAGTGAGCAACTCACCCTGCAACCGCCGACCACGCGCCGTGAGGAAGGCGAGCCGGAGCGCGAACTGCCGCGCTCGCTCACTTTGTTCCTGGCGGGACGCGGCCTGGCGCAATACCGCACGCGCACCCTCCTCAGTATTTTTGCAGTGGCGCTCGGCGTCGCGATGACGATTGCGGGCGACGTGGTGAGCGGTGCGATTATCAATGCCCTGACGCAAAGCGAAGACGTGCGCGCGATTGCCGAGGGCGTGTTCGGCCAGCTCGATCCGCTGCTCAAAGGCGTCGGCGCGGCCATCATGCTGGCGGCGGGCTTCCTGATTTTCAATTCCTTCGGCATGTCCATCACCCAGAGGCGGCAGCAAATCGGCTCGCTGCGCTCGTTGGGCATGACGCGCGGCCAGACCCTGCGGCTGGTGCTGCTTGAGGCGCTGATCACGGGCGGCGCCGGCGTTGGCCTGGGCGTGATCGTCGGACCGCTGCTGGGGAGCGGCTTGATTGCTCTGCTTAAATCGCTGGACAGCCCCGTGTTGGGCGCATTTGAGGAGCGCGGCGCGTCGGCGTTCAGCTTCGTGTTGGCCATCGGCCTGGGCCTGGGCATCACGCTCCTCGCCGCGCTGCTGCCGGCGCGGCAGGCCGCGCGCCTCTCGCCGCTGACCGCCCTCAAAGCGCCCGACGTTCCTGGCATCGAGCGCAACCCGGCTCGCCTCGGCTGGATCGGCCTGGTCGTCTGTTCACTGCTCCTGGTTTACTGTTTACTTGTCCCGCCCGCCCTCTGGGTTCAGTTCCCCCTCGACCTCGCCCTCACCGCGCTGTTCAGTCTGGTATGGCTGCTGGGCCTGGCGTTGGTCCTGCCGGCTGGGATTGGTATGTTGGGCCGTGTTCTGCAAGGGGTGTTGATGCGCGTGTGGGGCGCGACCGGGCGCCTGATCGCCGACAATCTCCAGCGCGAACGCGGGCGTATCCTGCTCACCATCGCCACCCTCGCCGTGGGCCTGACGCTGATCGTGACCGTCACCGGCTTCTTTCACTTCTACACCAACGAACTGTTCGGGCCGGCCTTCCGCGCCGCGCGCGAGGCCGGGGGCTGGACGGTGTCCACTTTCGACATCAAGGGAGGCACGGCCGGCTACGCCGACCTGGAATCCTTGCGGCTGCCGCGCCGGTGGATAGACGGAATAGGCGCCGTGGTGGGTGAGCGCGGCGCGATCGCCGAGTCGTATTTTGTCATCGTGCCGGAGTTATCGTATTTCTACGAGAGCTATTTCTCGTTTATCCTCGACCCGCGCTTTGTGCAGAAGAGCGGCGGTTTTTACTTCAAGTTCTCGGAGGGCAGTTGGGAAACGGCTCTGCCGATCATGGACGCGGGCTGCGGCTTGCTGCTCGCGCCCGGCGTGGCGCGCAATAACAACGCAGCGTTAGGCGAAACCATCACGGTGACAGGGAAAGATGGCCCGGTGCCATGCACGATCGCGGGCATCGGCCAGCCGTTTGTCGGCGCGACGATCATCGGCAGTTCGGCGCGCGAGGCGTTTGTGACCGGCGACCCGTTTGCGCTGTATATTGCACCGGCGCCCGGCGTGGACGCGGCGCAACTCCAGGCCGACCTGGAAAATTTCGTCCAACGCAATGGTATTCACCTCATCGCCTTGAGCGAATTGATCGAGCTGCAATTTCAAGTGCTCGAGACGGTCCCGGCCCTGTTCAACGGCTTTTTGCTGCTGGCGATTGTAGCGGCGGCGCTGGGCGTGATCAATACGACCCTGCTCAGCGTCACCGAGCGGCGCCGCGAGTTCGGGCAGCTGCGCGCGTTAGGCGCGACGCGGGCGCAGACGCGCGCCATCGTCGTGGGCGAAGCGGCGTTGATCGGCGCGATCGGCGGGTTGGTGGGGCTGGGGGCCGGGGCCGGTATCGTCGTGTTGATCGCCACGGTGTACGGCGGCAGTTCGATGGGGGTGACGGATTATCAACCCCTGTTCGCCGCGTGGCGCTCGGCTCAGCCCGCCCTGCTCACTGGCTTGTTGGGCGTGCTGGCCTCGCCCCTGGTGTGCGCCCTCGCCGCCTACCTGCCCGCCAATGCCATCCTGCGCGGCGCGGCCATCGAGACGCTCAAGCCGGAACAGCAGCAACCCCTCACCCGCCGCCAGATTGCCGGGCTGCTCAACCGCGGCAGCATTCAAACCCGCTTCGTCGTCGGCACATCCGTCTTGCTGCTGGCCGTGCTCGGCGGCCTGATTCAAGTCGTCGCCGCGCACGCGCGCGCCTACCTGATCGCGCAGACGCGCGACGCGGCCAGCGCGCTGGCCGGCTGGAACGCGACGCTGATTGAACTCTCACTCCCCGCCGGCGCGCAGACGATTGACCTCGACCAACTCGTTCAGGCGCAGGGCCAAAGTTTCGACGCCGACTCGCTCCTTCGCTTCCGCTCGCTCATTGACGATATGACCGAAGGCGGCCTGGAAGAATTTGTCATTGCCGACCGCGATCACGTCGTCGTCGTCAGTTTCGACCAGCGCGACCTCGGCGCGACCCTCGAGCCGGTCGAGGATGCGCAAAGGACCGTGGTGCGCGAGGTAAACGTCGAGGGCGAGGCGGTCCCCCGCGTCGCCGCCGTTGCGCCCCTCCGCAATCGGGACGGCGAATTCGTCGGCTCGATTCGCATGACCCTCCGCCTCGACGAGCTGCAGAACTTTCTTAACCGTGTGCGCAACACGCTCTGGGCGGCGGGGGGCGTGATTGTGGTGATGGGCCTGCTCCTGAGCTGGGCCTTAAGCGCGCCCTTCACCCGCGCCGCGCGCACACTGGCTGCGCACGCCTCGCGTGTGCGTTCTGGCGATTTCTTGCCCCTTACGTTTCACGCTTCATCGCGAAGCATCCCTTTGGGACGTTTTACGCCCTCCATCCGCACGCGGCTTACGTTGTTAATGACGTTGCTGGTGATCCTGCTCGTCGGCGGGATGGGACTCATCGTCATCCCCATCGAGCGCGACCAGATGGAAAGCACGACCCAGGATGGGATGCTCACCGCTATTCGCTGGATTGGCGACTTCATGTCGGAGAGCCTCCCCGCCGACGCCGCCGATGTGGGGCGCTTCGACCTCGCCCGCGCGCTGGAAATGGCGCAGAACCTGGACTTTGCCAAACTGCAAGAACTGACCGAGCAGACGCGCGGTCAGAGCATCGCCTACCTGACGATTGCCGATACCGAGGGGAACATTGTCCTATCGGATAAACTCTCGCTGATGGGTGAGAGTGGGCCACAGGCCGACAAGCCGCAGATTATAGACGGCGAATGGCGCGACGAGCCAATCTGGATCGCTTCGACGCCTTTGCGGCAGGGGCGTGAGGGCGAGCAGTTAGGCACGTTGAGCGTGGGCATCAGCCGGGCGGACGTCGAGGCCTTTTTGAACGAGGCCCGCAACCTGTTCTGGCTCACGGGGTTGATTGCCGTGCTCGCCGGTCTGCTGTTGGCCCAGGCGTTGGGCGGCGCAGTGGCTGCGCCAGTGGAGGACCTGGTCGCCGGGACGCGCCGCGTCGCGCAGGGCGATTTAAGCGCGCGCTTCCGGGCGGGGGGCCGGGACGAGTTGGCGCAGTTGGGCGCGGCGTTCAATGAGATGGTCGCCGGCCTGCGCGAGCGCGAGCGTCTGCGCGACCTCTTTGGGCGCTACGTCAGCCCCGAGGTGCGCGAGGCGATTGAAAGCGGGCGCGTCACGCTGGCCGGCGAGCGCAAGCACATCACCGTGCTGTACTGCGACATGCGCGGCTCGACCGCGTTTGCCGAGCAACACAAGCCCGAAGACGTGATGGCCGCGCTCAACCAGTATTTCGAGGTCATCATCCTGGCCGTGGAGGCGCATGGCGGCATCGTCAACCGCTTCGTCGGCGACGAGGCCGTGTGCGTCTTCGGCGCGCCGACCGAGTACCCTGACCACGCCGACCGCGCCCTGCAAGCCGCGCTCGCCATGCGTGAAGGATTAGCCTATCTCAACCAGAAGCGCGAAACCTTGAGCCTTCCGACTTTGCGCTTTGGTATCGGCCTGAACACAGGCGAAGTGGTGGCAGGCGCGACCGGGAGCGAAGAACGGCAGGAGTACACGGTCATCGGCGACGCGATGAACGTCGGCGCGCGCATCGAGCAGTTGAACAAATCCTTCCCCAACTACGACATCTTGTTGAGCGAATTCACACGGGCGGCGCTGAGGGAGCATGCCGACGAACACGAGTTTGCGGATTTGGGGGAGGTGGAGATACGAGGGAAGAGCCAGCCCGTGAGGGTGTATGGGCTGATGGGGAGGCAGTAGAACGCGGCGCGTAGTCCGTTGGAGGTTACTCTAAAATTTCGAGGGTGAGGGAAGGGCCGTCGAGGAGCAGGCGGAGTTGGTTGAGAACGTCGCGACCTAAAAGAGCATAGTCCTCTGGAATGGCGATGACTTCAATGCGAGCGCGGACATGAGCAATTTCGACAGCGGCGTCATAAACCGCAATCTGGGCTTCTTGGTTGTCATAGCCAGCCACTTTCAGCCAGTGCGTTTGAGTCAACGCCAGCGCCTGAACCAGTGAAGCCGGCAACGCCGTAATATCGGCGGCAGAGTCCACTTTGGCTGGAGTGGTTTGCCGGACTGAGGGATGGGCCGGGTCAAAGACTGTGATGTCAAGGAACGGCGCGGGCGGGTCGCTTGAGCGGTTATATTCAACTTTCACGGCGGATGACCTTGCGGTGGGGGAAATGGTACACGCGCGGCTTCTCACGCACTTGTCCGATACAACGCGGCACGTTTCCGTATTTGGCGTGCACGGCTTCAGCGACCGCGCTGAAGTTAGGACCGACTGCGCCAACTTGCTCATTGACGACTGCGACCCATTGGCCGGGATGTTTTTGCAGCAGTTCGGGCTGTAGCCGCTGAAAAGCCGCCCATTGCTTTTCAAATTCCGAGTCAACGGGTAAAAGGGCGTAAACTGGCGGCTCCAGCATGGGCTTAGGCTTCAATGCCAGCAACTTCTGATACTCAGCATACGGCACCACTGCCGCCACCGGCTCGCCGTTTTTGCGGATGATGATGGTCTCGCGCCCAAGGGCTTCGTCGTCCGGGTTCACGGTATAGGGCGCGTTCACTTCGCGGAGGATGGGCCTGGTCATAATTCACCTCTTCCACCCAGATTTTACACCCGATTGCCTGTTGGTGAGTGCCAGGCGCAGGATTACAATTTTCCAGACGCCTCCTCAGCCAGTGCGATCTACTTCACAGCAAAATTTTGCCAATGGCGTTACACTATTAGCATCCGTTCATTTCATCCCGGAGGTGATCCATGTCCAGACCGCCCCTCAGACCTGACGAAACGCCGACCCCCAGGCCGCCGGCGGCCGGCGCCAAACTCAGCAACGACATCGAAGTTACCAGCAGTTCACCCGATGACCGCCGGGCGAAGGTGCCGTGGGGCTACGTGGCCGCGTATCCTCACGAATATCTGATTCATTTCCAGAATGGCCGGCTCAACCCCAAAAGCAGTGGGCAGGGCGCGCGGTGCTTTAAGTGGCCCAACGACACCGTGTTCATCATCCCGACCAGCCTGAAGGAGATCGTGTTTCAAGCCAATCAGTTGTCGGCCGATAACGTGGATGTGCGCTTGCGCGGCATGGCGATTTATCGCATCCAGGACCCGCTCAAAATCTACACCCAACTGAATTTCTCCAACCGCCAGCAGGCGGAAGAAAAACTGGCGCGCATGATTGGCGACCTGTGCCGGTCCACCGCGAAGTGGCTGGTGGCGAATATGCCCCTGCAGGAGTGCTTGCGGAAGCGCAAAGAGGAAATCGCCGAAGCGCTGCGCCGCGAAGTGTCGCAGGTGACGAGCGACCCGCAAAAAGGCTGGGGCGTGGAAATTATCACCATTGACATTCAGGACGTGTACATTCAAGACGCCGAAATGTTCCAGGCCATGCAGACGCTCTTCAAGACCGAGCAGCTGCGCGCCTCGCAGTTGAGCCAGTTGGAAATGCAAAAAGATGTGGAAGTGCGGAAGCTGCAGCAAGAGCTGGAACTGGCGGAACACCGCAAACGCAAAGAACTGGAAAACGCGCGCACGCAAGCCGAGATCAAAGCGGAGCAAATCCGCTTAGCGCAGGACAACGACCGGGCGCAATTCGCGCTCGACCAGGCGCGGGTGGAGCAGGCCGAGTCCATCGCCAAATACAAGCTGGAGCAGGAGCTCGAACGCCAGCGGCAAAAAATCACCCTGCAGACTCAGGAACGGCAGGCCGAGCTCGAATCGCAGCGCCTGGCGCATCAGGTGGAGATTGAGGCGATGCAGCGCCGGATGGAAATCGAGAACAGCGCCACGCCGTTGAGCCTCGAAAAGAACTTCATCGAAACCGCCCTGCCCACCCTGGCGGAGGCGCTCGCCAAACAAATGAGCCACGCCCGTGTGAGCATCATTCAGGGCGACGGCGAAGGCGGCACGCCCCTGCGCTTCATCCTCACCGAACTCCTCGACATTCTGCGCGACCGCGTGGAACGGCTGGATAAGAAGGACTAGATCCTAGATCCCCGCGAATGAATTCGCGGGCTGAGACAGGAAACACGCTAAAGCGTGTTAGGATGAGCGCCCAACGTGCTTCAGCACGTTTGGAGTACCAGCCGCCGAATTCATTCGGCGGGCAGGGGCAAGCAGGGGCGAGGCCCAAAATCCCCGCGAATGAATTCGCGGGCTGAGACGGAAAACACGCTAAAGCGTGTTAGGATGAGTTAGGATGAGGCCCAACGTGCTTCAGCACGTTTGGAGTCTCAGCCGCCGAATTCATTCGGCGGACAGGGGCAATGCCCAAGATCCCCGCGAATGAATTCGCGGGCTGAGACAGGAAACACGCTAAAGCGTGTTAGGATGCGTTAGGAGGAGCGCCCAACGTGCTTCAGCACGTTTGGAGTATCAGCCGCCGAATTCATTCGGCGGGCAGGGGCGAGGCCCAAGATCCCCGCGAATGAATTCGCGGGCTGAGACGGAAAACACGCTAAAGCGTGTTAGGATGAGTTAGGATGAG
>DAOTXG010000055.1:0-4546 GCA_034435515.1 Anaerolineales bacterium | reverse complement strand
GACAAGGGATCAAACACGCGCCGATATTCTCCTTGCGCACCGCCGGGCGGGTAAAAGAAGGCGAAATACTCCCCGGTGGCGGCCACCCAGATCATCCGCCCACGTTCAAAGCGTTGAGCCGCGGCCCAGGAATGGCGCGGCAG
This sequence comes from Anaerolineales bacterium, assembly GCA_034435515.1. GTDB lineage: Bacteria > Chloroflexota > Anaerolineae > Anaerolineales > UBA6663 > DATDRS01. Next base: position 4,403 of record DAOTXG010000055.1, on the reverse strand, counting down.
GGCCGGGCACGTGGCGGGCGGATTTTCAAAGAACCAGTCCCGATGACCGCGACAATCGACCTGGACGCCGACTGTAGCCGAGGCCAGCGTGAAGGCGTTCGGCCCACCGCCGGCCTGGACCCTCAGCGTGAACTCGGTATAGGAGATAGCGTCGCCATCAGTGGCCACGATCTGTGAACCGATCAAGGGCCCGCTGAAGCATTTATACTCGAAAACCTGTCCGGTCGCAGCCGGGCAGATCGAGACGTATTCACCGCCGACGGCCTCCCAGGTGAACGTGAGGCGGTCGCCTGGGCGAAACGCGGTTGGCGTGACCTGAAACGCGATGACCCGCGCTCGGCCTGATGGCGGTATGGTGCCGCTTCCGGTTGGAATGATCAATACTTGCCCGATGCGAATCAGATTCGGGTTGGCGAGGTGATTAGCGGCTACCAGTTCAGCCACCGTGACGCCGCACCGCCGGGCGATGCGGGAGAGCGTGTCGCCACGCTTGACGACGTGCCGGTCGCCACACGTCCTGGGCGGGGCGTGGTGTTGCGACTGGGCAGCGTAAGCCGGCGTGACGACTAAAGATAAGAGCATCCCGAGAAGCGGGAGCGAGAGTCTGCGGTTCATGGTGAACCTCCTGTGAAGTGAAGGGTAGGCAATATCCACCCTCAGACTATCTGATCCACGTCACAGGCGTATGGCGGCGGTATCACAGTCTCGCTTCACCGTGTTACCAATTTGAAACACGACCTCCATTCAATTCTGGGTGCGTAAGCGGTTCGTTCGGCTTCCAGGCGCGGCTTAACCTTTAATCGGCAGGCGGAGTGTAAAGACGGTGCCCCGCCCGGCGCGGCTGCGGAGCGCGACCTGTCCGCCGTGCCGGAGGAGGATGGCCTGCACGAGCGCGAGGCCCAGGCCGCTGCCTGGCGCGCCGCGTGCGCTCTGGCCGCGGTACAGTTCGTCCCAGACGTGGGGCAGGTCTTCGTCGGGGAGGCCGGGGCCGGTGTCGGCCACCTCGATCACGACCGACGCGCCGTCTTCAAACGCGCGGACCTCGATGGTATCGCCGGGGCGAGTAAATTTAATAGCATTGTCCAGCAGGTTGTGGACGGCGAGGAACAGCAAATCGTGATCGCCGGAGACGGGCGGCAGCGGCCACGGCGCCTGGGGCAAGGTGAGGGTCAAGCGGCGGTCTTCGGCGTCGGGTCGCTCCTGCGCAAGTTCCACGACTTGCCGCAAGAGTTCGCCCAGGTTCACCGCCGAGCGTTCGAGCGGGCGTGTCTCCAGTTCGGCCAGTTTGCGCAGATCGGCGGTGAGACGGCTCACGCGCATCACCTGCGCCTCCACGCTCGACGCGGCGGCGCGCTGTGCTTCGCCGTCCGGGGCATCGGCGATGTTCGCCAGGCCGGCGCGGATGGCGGTGAGCGGGTTTTTAAGTTCGTGGTCCAACCGCTGTAAAAAGCGGCGGCGGTCGGCGGCGGCCCGTGACAGCGACTGCGTCAGCGTGAGGTTAATCGCCCGACGGCGCCACTGGGCGAGGGCGAAGCCAGCGGCCATCAACGCCGAAAGCGCGAATCCGGCAAATAGCAGCAGCGTGCCCAGGTCAATCCGCGCGCGGATGATCGGGTTGGCGACGGTACCGCTGGCAAAGAAGACGGCCGCGGAGATTCCCAGACTCGCCGGGATGACGGCGGTCAGCCAGAGCCAGCGTCCCCTCACACTTCACCTTCCACTCTTCCCACAAAGCGGTAGCCCTGTCCAGGCACAGTCTCGATGAACGTCGGCTGCGCCGGGTCGTCGCCTAAGGCCCGGCGGAGTTCGGCGATGCGGGTGTCCACAGTGCGCGTCCCGGCGGGGTAATCCCAACCCCACACGGCGTCGAGCAGCCGCTCGCGAGTGATAAGTTCGTCGGGATGCGTCATGAGATATTCGAGCAGGGCGGTGGCCTTGGGCGTGAGCAGCAGTTCTTTGCCATCCAGCCAGGCGCGGCGGGAGGCGCGGTCCAGCGTCAGTCGGCTGCTGACCAGCCGCTGGGCGGCGGCGGGGGGAGGCCTGCCCGGCCGGGCGCGGCGCAGAACCGCGTGGAGGCGGGCCACGAGTTCGTGGGGGTCAAAAGGTTTGTTGAGATAATCGTCGGCGCCCTCCTCCAGCGCCATGGCGCGTTCGCCCGACTCGCCTACCTGGGTGAGGAGGATAACTGGGGTCCAGTTGCCTGCGCGGCGCAGGCGGCGCAGAGCCTCGCGGCCATCTATTTTAGGCATCATCACGTCCATGACGACGATGGCCGGAGCGGCAAGTTCGATCTGGCGCAGGGCCTCCTCGCCGTCGGCGGCGATGACCACTGCAAAGCCGGAGCGTTCGAGGAAGGGGGCCAGGTTGGTGGTGATAGCCGCATCGTCATCCACGAGGAGGAGGCAGAGCTTTTCGTTCATAGGGCGGAGTTTACCCCCGCCAGGTGGAGATTGCCAGTGTGTGCACGCAAACGTTGTCAGGCGGCCCCGTTCTGCCGCAGTTGCACTGCGGCAAGGCCGCTGTCAGCAGTGCCACTGCTGACAAACTTTGTGTGCACACTTGCTGGTAGGATTAAACTTGACAAAGCCGGAAGGGGGGTGTTAAAATCACGCTCATCATGCCCCACCCCCTATGGGAGGGGGTAGAGGAGTAAGGAAAAATGGATGCGGCAAAAGCCGACGCGCTCAAACGGATGAAAAGCATCGCCGGTCACGTCAAGGGCATTGAGAAGATGCTGGAAAATGACGAGTATTGCATTGACGTCATCAAGCAGATTCAGGCGGTGCAGGCCGCGTTGAACAAAGTCAGTACCATCCTCCTGGACGGACACTTGCGCTCGTGCGTGACGACGGCCATTCAGGGCGAAGACCGGGCCGAGCGCGAGCGGGTGCTGAAGGAAATCGCGCAGGTGTTCGATACGGCGACGAAGGTCTGAACGTAAAGCGTAAAACGTAATGCGTAATGTAGTAACGACTTCAGTCGTTAACTGAGCGTAAAGCGTAAAACGTAAGGAGTAAGGAGTAAGGTAGTAACGACTTCAGTCGTTACCTGGCTCGCCCGGCAGGCGTGGAGGGCAGCGGCATGGCGAAAAGCGCAAAGTACATCCCCACCCAGCGGCCACAATTATCGGCCTCGACGGCGACGAGCGAGTCCTCGACCTCGGGCGGGCGAAGGCGGCGAAAGCCGGCGTGGACATCACGCTGGAGCACGGGATGGCCTTTCAACTCCCCTATCCCGATAGTTCCTTTGACCAAGTGGTGTCGAGCCTGATGCTGCATCACCTGACGCCGGAGGATAAGCGGCGCACGGCCCGCGAGGTGTTTCGCATCCTGCGCCCCGGCGGCGAACTGCACGTCGCGGACTTCGGAAAGCCGCACGGCTTTTGGGCGCATCTGACCGCCTCCGTCGCCAGACATATGGAGCCGGCCGCCGACAACGTCGCCGGCCGGCTGCCGGAGATATTCCGCGAGGCAGGTTTCCATCCGGTCGAAGAGCCGGCGCGGCAGACGACGCTGGTCGGCTCCTTTTCCTTTTACCGGGCCAGAAAGCCAGAGTGAGTGAAGGACAGGTCAATAAAAGCGATGACGGAAAGCGTTTTGCAAGTGAACGGCCTGCTGACGGCAGGCTGCGCGCGCAACGTCGAAAAGGCGCTGCTGCGGCTGCCGGGCGTGCATCACGCCTCGGCGAATTACCTCAACAGCACGGCGACCGTTCATTACGACGAGGCGCAGGTCTCGCCGGCGCAGCTTCAGGCGGCGGTGGCCGACTGCGGCTATCTGTGCGCGGGCGAGGCGGCGCCGGAGCACATGGCGCAGGGGGGGCGTACGATGGATCACGCAGCCCATGCAGCGCATGGGGCGGCGCAGACCGCTCACGTGGCGCGCGCCATGCCCGCCGTCCAACCGCAGGCAGTGGATCACACCGCCCACGCGGGACACGCGCCGGCCGCCGGCGCCGTCGAAGACCATTCCGCGCACGGCGGGAGGGCGGGCATGACCGCCGCGGACATGGAACGCGACATGCGGAATCGCTTCTTCGCCTCGCTCGTCCTCACCGTGCCGGTGTTCCTGTTTTCGCACCTCGCGACGCAGATTCTCGGCCTGCATCTGACGCTGCCGTTCGGCCTCAGCGACAAACTCTTCGGCTCTTCGGCATATATCTCCAGCCAGCCATCGGCGCGTTGCCTATGTCGGGATCATCCATCCTGGTCGCCGTCAATGCCGTGCTGTTGAAGAACGCCAACGTTGACGGCGGCGCTCTTCTGTAATATCTTTCTGTTATACTGAGCGCGGGCACAAATTGCGGTTTTGGTGAGCGGCTCGCGTAGCCTCTGGTATGATATTGCCTATGACCATCCAACTTGAGTTCACGCCAGACATTCTGAAAGAATTGTACTATCACCG
>DAOTXG010000054.1:0-9784 GCA_034435515.1 Anaerolineales bacterium | reverse complement strand
GCCGCGGCTCAACGCTTTGAACGTGGGCGGATGATCTGGGTGGCCGCCACCGGGGAGTATTTCGCCTTCTTTTACCCGCCCGGCGGTGCGCAAGGAGAATATCGGCGCGTGTTTGATCCCTTGTCGCTCAAACCGGGCGCGTCCGTGGATAATCGCATCGGCCTGACGCCGCCGCCCGGACTGCACGAACCCGTGAGCGGGTTCGGGTTGATCTGGCGCGGCGAGGTGTGGGGCGCAGAAGACATACGCCCCTCCCTGGGCTGGGCCGTGGAGACGGAGTTCGGATTCCAAACAGTCCGCCAATGTGAAATGGCGCTCAGTGCTCCGCTGCGGTGTTACCTGCGGACACCCGAGGGAACGGTAATCAGTTATTATCACTACGGCTCACCCCGCTGGGAATACTGGCCCAGGCAGTAAGCGCCGATCAAGCCAATGACAGTCTCTGCAAACCCCTACGCGCTGATCCTGATCGCCGGTCTCCTTGCCGCGTGCGGCACATTGGAAATCGGCATTGAGCCAATGGCCTCACCGTCCGCCACGGCCCTCACCGTCAACCTGTCTACGAGCGCGCCAACGGTTTCGCGTCAGCCCGCTCTCCCGACGCTGCCTCCGACAGCCGCGACTGGCGCTACGCTCGCCGGAGACACGCCGTCAACAGCCACCGCGACGATGCCCGCGACAAATACGCCGCTCCCCCCCACTTTGACTTCCACGCCGACGCGCCGCCCGCGCGCCACGGCGACGGCCTTCGCCAGTCCCGCCACAATCACGCCCGAGCCGGCGCCGACGAACACGCTGGTTCACGTGATTACATTTACGGTCGCGCCGACTACGTTTACCCCCGGCGACCGCCTCACGTTCACCTGGGAGGCCGTCGGCGTGGAAGCCCGCATCTGCCCAGTGAGTTACGGGCGCGTGCTTACGGATCAATGTTTCGCGGTCCCGCTCAGGGGGTCCCGGATTTTAACGACAGATCAGAGCGCCGTCGGCTATTCGGCTTTTGAATTGTCAGTCACCGGGCCAAAAGGGGAAGATGGCGCTCAGAGAGTGGACATCCGCCTGGTGGACGTCCGCGCCGACTGTCGGGGTTTTTGGGATTGGTTCTTCGACAATCCGCCCAACCGGTGCCCGAGTGGATTGCCTTTGAATTCTTACGCGGCCGCCGAACGCTTCGAACGCGGGCGCATGATCTGGGTTCAGGCGCTCGACGAGTACTACGCCTTCTTCGACGAGGCGGGTCCGGCGCCCTTCAAATTATTCGGTCGTCCCCTATCCTTCAAGCCTGGCGCCTCGCTGGATAATCGCCTCGGCGCGCCGCCGCCGCCGGGCCTCTACGAACCGGTGAGCGGTTTTGGCTTGCTCTGGCGCGGCGAGGTGGACGGCGCAGAAGATTTGCGGGAAAGGCTGGGTTGGGCCGTCGAGCCGGAGTCTGGCTTCGACACACTCGTACAATGCGAGACTCCAGGGCCGACGCCGGACTGGAGTTGCTACTTGCGCACACCAGAAGGCAAAATCATCCACTACTACCATTGGACGAATGTGGGGCTATTTTGGGAAGAGCAGTAAAGCCGGGTCAACCATCGGCTTTAATATTGGCGACGATCTCGGCGATTTTGGCGTCGGCTTCGTCCCCGGGCAGCTGGGCGGTCCCCGCTCCGGCGTGGCCGCCGCCGCCGTAGAGGCTGAGCAGTTCGCCGATGTTGGTGCGCGAGGTGCGATTGAAGATGCTGTGGCCGAGCGAGACGACCGTCTCGCCCTCCCGCCCGTCAAACAGGCGCATCGAGATGTTGGCGCCGGGGAAGAGCGCGTAGATCAGGAAGCGGTTGCCCGGCGGAATCTCCCCCAGCCCGCGCAGATCGGTGATGACCAGGTTCTCCTCCTGCCGCGAATAGCGCTGGAGCACCCGGCGGAACTGCGCCTCCTCGGCCAGCAGGCGCTCGCAGCGGCTTTTGACTTCCGGGTGCGCCAGGATTCTATCCAGCGGTTCAGTCTGGAGCAATTGGACGAGCGCGAGGAAATACTCTTCGTGCGATTGCTTGAAGCCCGTGCGCGGATCAGTGGTATAGGCCAGCAGGATATAACCTTCGGGTCTAATCACGTCGTCCATCGTCAGGTAGGCGCTGTCAACCCGGTCGGTGACGTCAAGCAGCTCGGCGTATTCGGGGAAGCGCCCGGCGCCGCCATAGTATTCGTAGACCAGCCGCGCCGCGCTGGGCGCCAGGCTGAAGCGCCCGCGGAACGTGAACTGCTGGGCCTTGTCCAGCTCGGAGATGTGGTGGTCGAACCACATCGCGCATTGTGGATGGTAGGGGAGGTTGGCGAGGATGCAGTCGGGCGGGACGGCGACGCCGCCGGTCTGCACATCGTGGGGATAGGCGAAGATGATGTTTTCGATATTTTCCGTCTTGCCGAGCAGCACGGCGCAGACTAACCCGTCCCAGTCGGCGCGGGTCATCAGTTGCATACGAACCTCCTGTAGGCGATTTTGGCCTGCCAGAAGGATTATATACGCGGAAGGGGTAGGAGGAAACCGGAAGCGTCAACGCGCCGACAGGCGCGTGGCAGCCCAGGCCGCGTCCTCGGGGGAGAGCGGCGGGTCGAGGGGCTGGCGGTAGTCAAGGGCGAGGTCGTATCCCGCGCGGTCGTAGAGGTCGTGCAGGAGTTGGTTGAGCGGCGCGCGCGGTTCAGGATCGTCTTTCAGCAGCGGCACGGGGAAATCGGGAATGGGGTCGCGCAGGGTGAAAGCATACACGTCCGCCGTGGGGCGACGGCTCGCCCGGCTGATGACGATGCGGTAATTGCCAGGTGAGCCTTCGCGCAAGCGCATCGGCATGGGCGTCCCGGCGCGAATCAGGTCAATCTCGACCAGATGGGTGAGGCTGCCGAGGACTTGCATACGCTTGGTTTCGTACTCGCGGCAGCCTGCGCCGGAAGTTCACCCGCTATCCAGAACCCGCAAGAATGCTTCCACCACGCGCGGCTCAAAATGCGTCCCGGCCAGCGAGCGGAGATGCTCGCGCACTTTGACCTCGGGCCAGCCCGCGCGATAGGGCCGGTCGGAGCGAAGCGCGTCCCACACGTCCACGATGGCAAACAATCGCGCCGCCAGGGGGATTTGTTCTCCTTTCAGCCCGTGCGGGTAGCCGGCGCCGTCCCACCGTTCGTGATGGTAATGGGGAATGTCGAGGGCGGGCCGCAGGTAGGCAATCGGCGAGAGCATCTCGTACGCATACTGCGGATGTTGGCGCATGATGCGCCACTCGTCTTCGGTCAGCGGGCCGGGCTTGAGCAGGACGCTATCGGGAACGCCCATCTTGCCGATGTCGTGCAGGGTCGCGCCCCGCCGGACGTGGATGAGTTCGGTTTCGGTCAGCCCCATGGCGCGGGCAAGTTTGACGGTCATTTCGGTGACGCGCTGCGTGTGGCCCTCGGTCTCCTTGTCGCGCAGGTCGAGCGCCCGAGACCAGCCCTCAATCGTGGCGTCGTAGGCCAGGGTCAGTTCCTGGTTAGAACGCTGGAGGCGCTCGAACAACGTAATGTTGTCCACCGCAATAGCGACCTGGCCGGCCAGGGCCTCCAGGAAATCCAGCCATTCTGCGTCGGGGTGCATGGCGGAACGACGGAAGATTTCGAGCACCCCCTTGATTTCGCCTTTGGCGGCGAGCGGCACGGCAAAGTAGGCGACAAACGCTTCGCTTTTGAGCAGGGGCGCGCGGGCAAAATCGGCCGCGGTCAGATCGGGGAGGCTGATAATGCGGCGCTCCAGCGCGGCGCGTCCGGCGTTGCCCTCGCCCAACCGCCGCCGCGTCTCGCGGATGGCGGGCGTCCGAAAGCCGTGCCCGGCGGAGTATTCGAGCATCTGCGTGGCCGGGTTCAATAGCAGCACGTCGGCGGCGTCCACTTGCAAATGGGTGATGAGCTGCTCGAACAGAACATTGAACGTCACGCGCAAGTCGAGGATCGCCGCAATCGCCTGCTCCACATTCCGCAGCGTATTCAGATATTTCAAGCGGCGTTCGGTTTCCTCGAAGAGGCGGGCATTTTCCAGCGCGGCGGCGGCCTGGTGCGCGTACGTCTGGAGCAGGTTGACGCGCTTGGGGGTAAAGTAATCCGTCTGCGGGCTGTATAAGACCAGGAGGCCGAAAGGCTGGTCGTGGCTGATGAGCGGGACCGCGGCCAGGGAGCGAAACCCCTGGGTCAGCGCGGCCTCCCGCCACGCGAGGAAGTTCGGATCGCGGGCCACGTCGGCGGCGACGACCGGAAAGCCTGTCCGGAACGCCTGTCCGGCCGGGCCGCGGCCTTCGGGCGAGGTTTCGTCCCAGCGCACAGAAATTTGCTGAGGATACTCGTGCTCACGTGGATGTTGAGTGAGCAAACGCACGCGCCCATCCGGTTCGGCGTAGCCGAGCCAGGCGAGCTGCGCGCCGAAGAATTCCACACAGGTGCGGACGGCGTCCTCCGCTAACAGCCGCAGGCTCAGGCTGCGGGAGAGCTTTTGGGAAGTGGCATGCAGGGCGCTCAGATTTTCGAGCCGCTCGAGGTTCTCGTCGTACAGACGAGCATTGGTGATGGCCTGGGCGGTCTGGTCGGCGATGCCGCGCAGGAGCGCCAGTTCGCCCTCGGCGAAGGCCCGCGCCTCGCCGCGGGAGGCGATATTGAGCGCGCCCACCCACGCCCCCTGGCGCCGCATGGCGGCGCTCACGACCGTGCGCATATCCTGAGCCTCCAGGTCGCTATTGGGCAGGTCGGGCAGGGTCTGTACATCCGCGATGAGCGTGACTCCCTCCTGTTCGACGCGGCGCTGCTCGAAGAAGGAGCGGGGTATCGCGCGCAGGCGCTCTGGGTATTCGGGGGGCACGTTGTACCCGCCCCCATAAACAAACGCGTCGCGCGCCTCGTCGTACAAATGGATGTATGCCGTCGGGATATTCAAGACACGGGCCGTTTCTTCACAGACGGCGTTCAGCACGTGCGCCAGGTCGGTTTGGGCGTTGAGTCGGGAGGCGATGCGGGCCAGCGCCTCCGCCCGGGCGGCTTCGCGACGCACCCGCTCCTCGGTCTGCTTGAGATCGGTGATGTCCAGCAAAATGCCTTGATTGAGGAACCGCTGGCCGAATTCATCCCAGCGCATCACGCACTGGTCTCGGAACCATAGCACCCGCCCGTCGCGCGCGACCAGCCGGTATTCCTGGGTAGACGAAGAGCGTGTGGCATAGTGTCTGGCGTCTTCGGCCAACACGCGCTCACGGTCCTCCGGGTAGAGGAGTCGCTCCCAGAGCGTCTGGTCGGCCTGGTATTCCGCTGGCGAATAGCCGAGCAGCGTCTCGAACTGCGGGCTGACGTAGAGCGAGATGAAGCCCTGCGGGTTGGACGGATCCGCGGCGTCGAGATAGGTAATCGCCGGAATCTGCTCGACCAGCGTCCGATAGCGGATCTCGGACTCCCGCAGGGCTTCTTCCATCTGCTTGCGCTCCGTGAGGTCCCGGCCAATGCCGACCAACCCGACGATGCGCCCCTGGTCGTCGCGCAGCGGCACTTTGGTCGTGAGGCTCCAGCGCGGCTTGCCCTGGGCATCCTGGGCCGGCTCTTCGCGCGTGAGCGGCTGGCCGGATTGGAGCACCGCCTGGTCGTCGGCGTTATAGCGTTCGGCCAGTTCGCGCGGGTAGAGATCGAAGTCGGTTTTCCCGATGACGGCTTCCGGCGCGGCGGCGCCCATCGCCAGCGTATCGGCCAGGTTGTCGAGGATGAAGCGCCCTGCGCGATCTTTGGCGTAGATGGAATCCGGGAGGTTGTCTATCATAGTGCGGAGCAGGTTACGCTCCCGCGCCAGTTCAGCCTGCCGGTCGCGCTCCAGCAAATTGCGATACCAGGTAGTCAGCGTGAAGACCGACCCCATGATGAGGATGAGGCCGACCGGGCCGAGGAGGAGGGCAAAGTAGTCTACGGAGGCGATCCACAGAGGCAGGAGCAGCATTCCGGCAATATTGGCGGCGGTCAGCCAGGCGAGCTGGCGCGGCGTAAAGAACAGGCTGCCCAACAGAAGCGGCGCGATCAGATACGCAAAGAAACCAATGTCCACGCTGGCTTCGGAGAGGGCCGAGGCGAAAACTGCGACGGAGCCGACCACGACCGTTAACCCGGCCGCCAGGCGGAAATGCTGCGTGCGGCTCAGGCCATAGGCCGCCGCCAGAAAACTCAGCGCGGCAATCGTCACACGGTAGCCTGTATACTGCTCCGAGGGCGGCGTGAGAAACGTGGTCAGCGCCTCCAGCGTCGCCCCCAAGGGGAGGATGACGACCAACAGCGCCGCCAGCAATTGAGCCTGACGGCGCTGATCGAGCCGTTTGAGCGACGGGGAAGGCTCAGTGAGTTGCCGCCAGACGATGGACAGGTTGGAAGTAGGGGTGAGTGGGCGCTGGGCTGGAGTAGTCATGAGGATCGCCTTTCTTGCCAGGCGGCGCGCCGGGTCATTCGCCCCGCAGTTCCGCCAGTTTCTGCGCCCTTTGCCACTCTGGAATCTTGTCGTCCTTCTCGACCAACGCCTGGCGCAGCTCAAAAATCTGGTCGCGGAGCAGGGCGGCTTTCTCGAACTCCAGCTGCTGCGCGGCTTCTTTCATCTGCTTTTCGAGTTCTTTGATCAGCCGGGCCAGTTCGTCCTTCGGCAGTTGGGCCGGAGTCGTGACGTACTCGCCGCGCGCCTCCGCCATCACGCGCAGACGGGCGGTGAGGTCGCGCACGGCCTTGACCACGCCCGCCGGGACGATGTGGTGCGCCTCGTTGTAGGCGATTTGAATCTGGCGGCGGCGGTTGGTCTCGTCTATCGCCTTCTGCATCGAGTCGGTGATCCGGTCGGCGTACATCAACACGCGCCCGTGGACGTGCCGGGCCGCGCGCCCAATCGTCTGGATGAGCGACCGCTCGGAGCGCAGGAAACCCTCTTTGTCCGCGTCGAGGATGGCGACGAGCGAGACCTCGGGCAGGTCGAGGCCCTCGCGCAGCAGGTTGATGCCGACGACCACGTCGTACACCCCCAGCCGCAGGTCGCGCAAAATTTCGACGCGCTCGAGGGTCTCCACTTCCGAGTGCAGGTAGTGGACTTTAATGCCCAGTTCTAGCAGGTAATCGGCCAGGTCCTCGGCCATGCGCTTGGTGAGGGTGGTGACCAGCGCCCGTTCGCCGCGCTCCACCCGCCGGCGGATTTCGCCGACCAGGTCGTCAATCTGCTCGGCGGTTGGGCGCACTTCCAGCTCCGGGTCCACCAGGCCCGTCGGGCGGATGACCTGCTGGACGACCTGGGTGGCGCGCTCTAATTCGTAAGGGCCCGGCGTCGCCGAGGTGTAAATAATCTGCCCGGTGCGTTCCTCGAATTCCGCGAAACTGAGCGGGCGGTTGTCGAGCGCCGAGGGCAGGCGGAAGCCGTACTTCACCAGTTCTTCCTTGCGCGAGCGGTCGCCGCCGAACATCCCGCCGATCTGCGGCACGGTCATGTGCGATTCGTCAATCACGAGCAGATAATCGGGCGGGAAGTAGTCGATGAGCGTCCAGGGGGGCGAACCGGGCGCGCGGCGGTCGAGGTGGCGCGAGTAGTTCTCGATGCCGGCGCAGTAGCCGACCTCGCGCAGCATTTCGAGGTCGTACTTCGTGCGCTGTTCGAGGCGCTGGGCTTCGAGCAGCAGGTCGTGCTGCTTGAAGTAAGCCAGGCGCTCGGCGAGTTCTTTTTCGATGTCGGCGATGGCGGCCTGGAGTTTGTCGGCTTCGGTGATGAAGTGGCGCGCCGGGTAGAAATCCACCGTCTCGCGCTCGCGCAGGATTTCGCCCGTGAGCGCGTTGAACTCGGCGATGCGCTCGACCTCGTCGCCGAAGAAGGCAATCCGATAACTGGTCTCCGCATGGGGCGGCATGATTTCGAGCGTGTCGCCGCGCACGCGGAAGGCGCCGGGCTTCAGTTCGACGTCGTTGCGCTCGTAGTGGATCTCCACCAGCTGCCGCAGCAAGGTGTTGCGCCGCACCGGCTCGCCAGTTTTGAGCGTGACGACCACCTTGCCGAAGGCCTCCGGCGAGCCTAAGCCGTAGATGCACGAGACCGAGGCCACGATGAGGGTGTCCCGGCGGCTCAGAAGCGACACGGTCGCCGCGAGCCGCAGACGCTCGATCTCTTCGTTGATCTCGGTCTCTTTCTCAATGTAGAGGTCGTGCCGCGCGACGTAGGCTTCAGGCTGGTAGTAATCGTAATAGCTGACGAAGTACTCGACCGCGTTCTCCGGGAAGAACTCCTTGAACTCGGCGTAGAGTTGCGCGGCGAGCGTCTTGTTGTGCGCCATCACCAGCGTGGGCTTCTGAAACTGCTCGACGACATTCGCTATGGCAAATGTCTTGCCCGAGCCCGTGACTCCCAGCAGCACCTGGTGCTGGTCGCCGCGCCTCAGCCCGGCCACGAGTTGCTCGATGGCCTGCGGTTGGTCGCCAGTCGGTTTGAAGTCGGAGCGGAGTTTGAAGGGGGGCATAAAACCTCGCTGTGGCAGGAACGGTTGGGTAGAGAGACTCAATTTTAGCACAGGCGTTCTTTTTGTCTATACGCCAGATGGCTTTTGTAGGCAATCCCGGAACGCTGTCCTTTTCAGATTGTGAGTGTGAGAGTACACTAATAGACGCTCAGGCATTGTATGACCTCTGTTGTTCCAGCCCCGAACCTGACAACTGCGCCCATTGCCCGTCTGGGTCATTCGGCGAAGTTTTACCTGCCTCCGCGCCCGCCGGATGTCCTGCGGCGGCAGCGTCTGATCGATTTCCTGCACGAAAACAGCCATCGCAAAGTGATCCTGATTTCTGCGGCGGCTGGCTATGGCAAGAGCACGCTGTTGGCGGATTTCGTGCACGACGTCGATTATCCGATCGCCTGGTGCCGCCTCGACGAAGCCGACGCCGACGTCGCCGTGTTAGCCGCCAGCCTGGCGACCGCTCTGCAGCAAACCTTCCCCGCGTTTCAGGCGATCGTCCACGAGTTGAGCACACAGCCGGCGACAAGGCCCGAGCAGCTGGCGGCGACGCTGCAGCGCGGGATCGCCTCGATCATCGCCGAATATTTCCTCCTGGTCGTGGACGATTTTCATTTGATTGGAAACTCTGAGACCGTCGGCCGCTTTTTCGAGGCTTTGCTGGCGCGTCTACCTGAACAGGCGCACCTGCTCATGGCGGGGCGGACGATACCGCCTCTGCCGTTCACCCGGCTGGCGGCGCGCAAGCAGGTCGCCGGAATAAGTGAGGAACACCTGAGCTTCACTCCTTCCGAAGTGCAGGCGCTCACGTCCTTGCTCAACCACCATGCGGTCTCGCAGGCGGAGGCGGAGAAGGTCGTGGCCGATACCGAGGGTTGGATCACCGGGATCCTGTTGACCACGCGCCTGATGTGGCAGGGCGCGCTGGCGCACCTGATTCAAACTCGGCCGCGCGAGGGCGCACTCTACGATTATTGGGCGACCGAAGTCCTGGATCAGCAGCCGGAAGACCTCCGGGAATTTCTGTTGGAATCGGCGGTCTTGCCGGATATGGAGCCGGCCGTCTGTGACCTCGTCTTGGGGCGATCGGACAGCGAGCACTTTCTCCAACTGGCTGAGACCCATCGCCTGTTCATCAGCGTTGTCGGCGACGAATTTCGGACTTACCAGTACCACCACCTGTTTCGCGATTTCCTGCTGGCCCGCCTGCGTGCTCAAAACCCCGAGCGCCTGCGCACCCTGCAAACACGCGCCGCCGAATGGTATCTGGCTAACGGCATGGCGGAGGC